>DPLR01000254.1 GCA_003541895.1 Cytophagales bacterium
GACGAAAGTATTTTTGACCTTGAAGCCGAGTTCGGTAACTTCTCTTTCGAGATAGGGCGACAACCTTTTGTTGCAGGTGATTACAATTTTGCCGGGCGAATTAAAATCCATTGCTTATTTAATTGAACTCCAAAGGTGCGATTTGTTTTGCCAATACAAATCACTTCCATTATACCAGAAGAAATTATTTCGTCCTTAAAAAAAAAGAAGCCATGAAAATGTTGATATCACTAGTGAATGATAGAGTCCAGATTCGTTATTGAGATTTTCTGCCACCTCCGAAAAAAAATCCACACTTAAAAGTTGTATAACTAAAATCAACCGTTCTGTCATGTTCGTTGTAACCAGAACTAGGGCCGTAATAAGGAAATACGCCTCCAGTAACAGGAGTAATTACATTCCAATCAACAACAAAGTAAAAATGACCTAGATCGAATCCTATTCGGGGATAATAACCAAATACTTTGCGTTGAAGATAGTCATCAAAATTTTTATGCAAATCGCCAACTAAGAAGGGATGATAAATGCCTACACCTAAACCTATAAATGGCCTAAAAGAAATTTTAGAAACTTTAAGAAGATAGTATTGATAATTTAAAGTCAGAGACAAGACCGACTTTTCGTTTGCACTCAATTCGATTCTTTGACCTAGAGTGGAGCGATTGGTTAAATGAAACATCGGTTCTAAGAATAATTGAGAACAAGCAGATTTTTCTGGTAAATCTGATTCTTGAGCTATTGATCCAGATCCAAGCCCGATTCCAAACCGAAATATTCTGAAATCCTGTGAGTAACAAACCGTGGAGATCAAAAAGAAGAGTAAGATGTAGCGCATTTTCATAAGATGGCAATTATACTAAAAAGTTAAATCATCATTGGTCAATGAGATAGTATTAATCAAACTAGTTGTGCGATTTGTTTTTGTGATGACGAACGCATCGCTTCTGGAAGGTGAGATAATATTTCTTTTCTTAAAACTTCTATTAAATTGTATTTTATAAAATAGCGATAAGTAACGATGCTGACTTCGCGAACAGGAGCAGGAGCTTTAAAATAGCGCACGTTCTTTTTTTGCTTGGCGGATAAGTCAGGGATGGCGAGTTCGGGCAAGATGGTAATGCCGTGGTTAACGTCAACCATTTTTTTCAACGTCTCAATACTTCCCGCTTGATAATCGAAATTTTGAATCAGTGTTTCTTTGCGTTTCAGTTCGCACAAATTCACCACTTGCTCGCGCAAACAATGGCCTTCCTCTAAAAGCCACAAATGATTTACATCGATGTCATCGGCAAGCAAATATTTTTTCTTCATCAGTTTTTCATCGGGCGAAGCATAAACCACAAACTGCTCATAAAAAAGAGGGAGCTCTTTGATAGAAGGAATTTTCAATGGCGTTGCCAAAATGCCGGCATCCAAATGTTGTTTCTCCAGCTGCTGCACAATCTGATCCGTTGTAAATTCTGAAATCTTCAGTTTGATGTTCGGATATTTTTTTAAGAACGAGCCCACAAAAAGCGGAACAAGGTAAGGAGCAACCGTTGGAATAATCCCGATATGCAGGTCGCCATGCGCTTCGCGTTTTTGATCGGAAACGAGTTGCTTCATCTGTGCCGATTCGCTCAAGATGGTTCGCGCCTGGTCCACAATCTTTTGCCCGATTTCGGTGGTAACTACGGGTTGTTTGCTTCGATCGAATATTTTTACGTCCAGTTCTTTTTCGAGTCGCTGTATCATCATACTCAGCGTAGGCTGTGTCACGTTGCACTTTTCGGCCGCGGTAGAAAAATGCCGCCACTTGTCAACGGCCACGATGTATTCTAACTGCTGAATATTCATAGACAAATTCTATGGCAATATCAGAAATATTGTTCAAGATTTTTTTGTCTGCTTTCTCCGTTTCCGTAGAAGCAAAATATTTTTATTCTACTTTTGAAAACGATGGATTTACGATTACAAACCGGGTATAAGCAAATTCTCGGCATGGCTATGCCAATCTCATTGGCAATTCTTGTTCCTCAAATCAATTTTATCACCAACAATATTTTTCTGGGCGGCCTTGGCGAACAAGCGCTGGCAAGTGCGGGCATCACCGGAGTTTATTATTTGATTTTTGCGGTTATCGGCAACGGATTAAATAATGGTTTACAAACATTGATTGCACGAAAAGCTGGCGAGAACAAACCCAACGAAATCGGTCATCTTTTCTTTCATGGGGTTTGGATTTCCATCGCGATCGCTTTCCTCGGAATACTGCTTACTTATACCATTGCTCCGATTATTCTTCGTGCAACAATTCACAACAATGCAATTTACGAGTTGGTGATGGGCTTCAACCTGAGGCGCATTTGGGGTTTGCCTTTTCTCTATTTGTATGTAATGCGCAACGCTCTTTTGGTTGGAACGAACCAAACCAAACTATTGATCTGGGGAACGTTGGCCGAGACAGTCGTCAATATTTTTCTCGACTATTCTCTCATCTACGGTCAGTTCGGTTTTCCTGCGATGGGATTTAACGGTGCGGCTTACGCATCGATCATTGCCGAGGCTGCGGGACTGCTCGTGATATTTATCGTTATCCATTTTAAAGGCATCAACAGAAAATTTGCGTTGTTCGAAAATTGGAAAATCGATTGGCAAACCATTCAGCACGTTTTATTCAAATCGTCTCCATTGATTTTGCAATATGCCATAAGCATTATTACCTGGGAGTTTTTTTATATACTGATTGAACACCACGGAGATCGCGCACTTGCAGTATCCAACGCCATGCGAAATATCTTTGGAATATTTGGGGTTTTTTCGTGGGCGTTTGCGGCTACTACCAACACGATGGTGAGTAATATAATTGGTCAGCAAAAACCTGAAGAAGTACTGCCGCTGATCAGGCGCATCGTAAGATTAAGTTTTGCATGCTGCGCCACCCTGGTGTTGCTTTTGAACATTGCGCCAGCGTTTTTCCTTTCGTTTTACGGTCAGAATGAACTGTTCATTTCTGAAGCCTTTGATGTGATCAGAATAATATCGATTGCTCTTTTGATGATGTCTTTTTCTAGCATCTGGCTCAACGCTGTTACCGGCACAGGAAATACAATTGTAAACCTTACGATAGAAGCCATCACACTCGTCTTTTATATTATTTACGCTTACCTCACGCTCGAAACATGGAACTTGCCGATTACCTGGGGCTGGGGAAGTGAGCTTGTTTATTGGATGGGAATGTTCTCCATGTCGTTTTGGTATATGCGATCAGAACGATGGCGAAGAAAAATTTAGTCACCTTATATTTACAACATGGATTTAGACCTAAAAGGAAAACGCGCACTCGTCTGCGGAAGCACACAAGGAATCGGAAAAGCATCTGCCCTTGAGCTGGCGAAGCTTGGTGCATCAGTAACACTTCTGGCCCGCGATGAGAATAAACTGAAAGCAGTTTTGACTGAACTGCCAACCGCCTCTGGGCAAAATCATAATTTTTTGGTAGCCGATTTTAGTTTTCCTGATCAAGTAAAAAGGGAGATTGAAAAATTTGTGTCAGCTAACGAAGTCCATATCCTTATCAACAATACGGGTGGCCCGCCCGCGGGCCAGGCTATCGATTCAAAACCCGAAGATTTTCTTGCCGCAATCAATGCGCACCTTATTGCAAGTCAGATTTTAGTTCAGGCTTGCGTTACCTCCATGAAAAAACATCACTACGGAAGAATCATAAATATCATTTCTACGTCTGTAAAAATTCCCATTAAGGGTTTAGGCGTTTCAAACACCGTGCGTGGCGCTATGGCCAGTTGGTCAAAGACACTTTCAATTGAGCTGGCATCTTTTGGAATCACGGTCAATAATATTTTACCTGGAAGCACCAAGACAGGAAGAATTGAATCGTTGATTCAAACGCGATCACAAAAATCAGGAAGGCCTGCAGAAGAGATTCGCCAAGAGATGATTGATGAAATTCCGGCAGGCCGTATGGCTGAAGCGAGTGAAGTTGCCGCAGCCGTTGCTTTTCTTGCTACGCCCGCAGCAGCGTACATTAATGGTGTGAGCTTGCCCGTAGACGGTGGCCGCACAGGCAGTCTCTAAAAGTTTGTATTTTTATTTCTGGAAAAAATCTTGACCATGAAGAGTATTTTTCTGGGAGCCATTTTCTTTTGCAGCCTTTTTTCACAGGCACAAACTCCACTCATCAGAGATGATTTTTCAAAAAACAAATTCGGATGGGAGCAAAGCCAAACCAAGACTTTTTCTAACGGAACGTACTTGATTAATGCAGGCGATGATGGCGACCAGTCAACCATTAATTTTTTTATTGATCGTCAGAAGGACTTTGTGATCTCCGCAGATCTTACACAACAAGAGGGTCAACCCGATGCTGCCTTTGGTTTGGTTTGGGCATCGGGCAAAGACAATTTGAATTTGTTTGTTGTTACTGCCGATGGTGATTATGCGGTTTACTCGGGTGATCCTGTCAAACTAAAATCATGGAGCCCATCAAAATCAATCAAGGCTATCGGGCAAGTAAATCAGTTGAAAGTGGAGTCAAGAAGCGGAACGACTATTTTTTCTATCAATGGAAATAAAGTTGATGAGCAGAAATCATTTCCGTTTTATGGACCGGCCATGGGTTTCATTGCTTTTTCAAAAATGAAATTGCAAGTAGATAATTTTCTTTTTGCACAAGACCAAAAAATTGAATTATCGGGAAGTACGATTATCGTAAAGAAAGAAAACATTGGTTCGGCAATTAACACTCCAGAAGATGAACTTGGTCCCATCATTTCATCCGATGGAAAAACACTCTATTTCGCTCGGCAAAATGTAGCTGAAAATATGGGAGGAAAATACGATGACGAAGATGTGTGGGTAAGCGAACGGCAGAATGGAAATTGGACAAAGGCACGGAATATTGGCAAAGAAGTAAATACAACGAAAGCAGATAATTTGCTTGCTGTAAGTGCCGATAATAACATGCTGATGTTTGAAGAAGAGAATCAATTGATGGTAAGAAATCGCACCGCAACAGGGTGGTCTGATTTTGAAAAATTAGGACTGACTTTTAAAAACGAACTTGATCACTTTGTGGCTAGCCTTACAGCCGATGGCAAAGCCATTTTGTTCAGTGCGAAATTGAAAACTAATTTGTTCTATGATTCTAGAACGGAAGATGGCGATTTGTACGTAGTGTTAAAGCAAGGGGAGAAATGGTCTGCACCGATTAACCTAGGAAATACTATTAACACAGCAGGCGAAGAAACATCTCCATTCCTTTCGGCCGATGGAAAAACATTATTCTTCTCATCCAACGGAAGGCCTGGTTATGGCGATCAGGATATTTTTGTTTCGCAAAGAGAGAATGAAAGCTGGACCGATTGGTCGAAGCCAGTAAACCTTGGCCCAGGCGTGAACTCAGTTTATTTTGATGCGTACTACACTGTTCCCGCAGCGGGCGATTATGCTTACTTTGTGAGTTACGACAAAGGCTTTGGCAAAGCAGATATTTTTAGATTGAAGTTGCAAGATGTAGCCAAACCCAAACCAGTTTCAGTGGTGAAAGGAAAAGTATTTGACCAGAAAACGAATTTGCCCGTGTCTGCTTCCATTCATTTTGAGAATTTGGAAACTGGCAAAGAAGTGGGCGAGGCACGATCAGATCCGAAAACGGGAGCGTATCAAATTGTGTTGCCGTTCGGTTTGAATTATGGAGTGCGCGCCACAGCCAAAGGATTTTATTCCGTTAATGAAAATCTGGAGTTGAAAGATGCAGCTGGGTATAGTGAGTTCACTAAAGATCTGATGCTGGTGCCGATTGAGATTGGCGAAACCGTGAAGTTGAATAATGTTTTCTTTGCTGCGGGTTTGCCTACACTCAGGCAAGAATCTTTTCCTGAACTAGATCGATTGGTTACTATTTTGAAGGATAACCCGAGTATCTTCATTCAGTTGGAAGGCCATACCGATAACATTGGTAAAGCTGGGGTGTTGCAAAAACTTTCTGAAGACCGTGTTGAAACGGTGAAGCAATATTTGGTTTCGCATGGAATCGATTCGAAAAGAATAACCGGGCAAGGATTTGGCGCTACGAAACCGGTATCCACCGGAACATCAGAAGCAGACCGGAAATTAAATAGAAGAGTAGAGTTTAAGATTTTAAAAAAGTGATGGAAAAAATTCTGAATTATATCGATGGGAAATTAGTTGAACCCTCTTCGAAAAAATACCTCGATAACTACAATCCATCAGAAGGGAAAGTTTACAGCTACGTTCCAGATTCGGATGAGCGAGATGTAAACGATGCTGTTCAAGCTGCGGAGAAAGCGTTTCCTTCATGGTCAAAGATGCCGAGCGAGGAGCGATGTAAAATTCTTTTGCGCGTAGCTGATTTGATTGATCGGGATTTTCAAAAACTTGCATTGGCCGAAAGCATCGATAATGGAAAGACCGTAAAGCTTGCCAAAGCAGTTGACATTTACCGCGCATCAGCGAACATGAAAATTTATGCAACAGCTTCACAACATTTTGCGAGTGAAGCGCACGTCAATCATAGTGATTCA
>DPLR01000496.1 GCA_003541895.1 Cytophagales bacterium
ATGGTAGACTCTATCGCCTTGTTAACACTTTTTAAAATACCCATAGGATCAGCGTTTAATGTGTTAATTATAAACAAAAACCCCGAAATATTCAGGGCTATTAAAATCTTTGACGCTTCATTGAAGCCATCACCTTTTTCAGCCTCAATTTTCTAGGCGAATCAACCTTTAATCATGAGGATGACCGTTTTGAGAGACAAGCCTAAAAAGGTTCGCAAAGAAACTCAAAAAAGACCGAAAACCAAAAGTGCTGGCTTTAGTAATAGCTTTACCCTAGATGTATTCAGAGATACGAAACGATATTCATCGAAATATCCTACAGTCAAACATGAGTTCCCTCCAATTGTATCCTCAATCTTTTTAGACGTGTATAGCAATCAGAACATCACCTGATATTGAATTACGAATTCACCGCGTCTTGCGTTTTGCACGAAATCACCTGAACTGTTAGGGGCGAAGTAAGGACGGTTTTGGTAATTGAAAGTGAACTTTGAATTATTTCCATGCACCAGCCAATTCACGCCCACATCAAACACGTACATAGCATCTTTCAAGCGATCGTAGCGAGCAAATTGTAAATCTAAATAGGGTTGAAGTGTTCCCTGATCTCCTAGCAAATTATTTTTGAATTTGTAGGCTGATTGAATATAACCAACGTTTCCGGTGCCGATATAAGGAAATGCATTTCCGTAATTTGATTTTTCGAAGGAAGTATAGTTGCCACTACTTTTAGAAGAACCATCTGCAGGATTATCTGGTCCACTAACTTTTATGAAGTTCTTTCCATAGTTATAATTTGAGTATGAAGCGTACAAGCTCACAGCAGTGCCTTTTTCTTTGTTGATCGGGGCATCGTAGAAAACATCTACAGCAAACAGTTGAAGGTTTTGTTTGATGGTATCTTTTGCCGCAGCTGTTCCGTAGTGAAACATCGCATTTTTTTGAGAATAAAATCCAGCGCCTATGTTAAAGACTTTCTTCTTACCCAAATAACTTCCGGCTGTAGCTGGCCCAAAGTTGCTTTCCTGATCCAAGAATTGATACATGAAATAGCCTTGGTAAACCATATTTGGCGGAAGTGTTGAGAAAGAGGAATTGGTATTTATCGGCTCTGTTCCTGAGGTGGTTGAGGAAGTAACACCGGATGAACTAAATCCTGAAGTAGTTTGAATCACAAATGGTTTTGAAGCAGACACACGATAATCCAGCTTTCCTAGTTTTCCTTTCGCGTAAACTCCAAGCCTGCGCACAAATTGATCGTAGGTATCATTGGTTACTTCCTGGAAATTGGGTGGGTCTAGCACCAGAATGCTGGCCACGGATGTATTTGAAAAACGTGAAGGCCCGTTCCAACCATTCAAGCCAACGCCTATAGACAAACGTTTTTTCACTACGGCATAATCGGCAGTGATGTCGTGGAAAAAGCTTCCGGCTTTTCTGCTCGATAAATAATTTAAATTGTTTTGACCGAACTGTACAAAGAAATTGATCCGATCGGTCAGTGCCCCGCTCAGCACAAAACGAATTCGTCTGATGCTAATGTCAGTGGTATTGCTTTGCAATGTTTTTTCTACCGTGGTGTACGGATTATTTTCGTTATTCCGTATCCACATTTGTCCTATCATGCTGAGGGATATGAACTTTGAGCTGTCTTTCGAATCGAGATAGTACCTGAGACCATTTTTAAGTTTGTCAGGGAACTGAGCAAAAGCGGAATTGGATGCGAAAGTTGCTCCGAAGATCAGGAGCGCCATAATTTTTTTTAGCGACATTGGCGGTTGGGGTTTATATCTATTCAATATTACCTGAATATGACCGCAATATTACTAATACGTTAAATTCAATTCGTTATCGGAATATTAAGTTGGTAATATTTACTTAATATTCCGGTAACATAGCTTGACTTACTCGTAACGGAGCGAATTTACAGGGTTTGATGTGGCAACTTTAAGCGATTGATAGCTCACTGTTAGCCCTGCAATAAGTATAGCAGTGACGCCCGCAGCAAGGAAAATGAATGGATTAATATCAGTTCTAAAAGCAAAACTACTTAACCATTGATGCGAAACCCACCAGGCAACAGAAGCGGCCGGGACGAATGCAATGATCACCAATACAATAAATTCTTTTGACAACACTACCGACAATGAAGCCACGGAAGCACCCATCACTTTGCGGATGCCTATTTCTTTGGTTCGTTGTTCGGCTGTGAAGGCCGCCAGTGCAAACAAACCCAGGCAGGCAATGAAAATGGCTAAGCCTGAAAACACACTGAAGATTTGCCCCATGCGTTGCTCCGCCCGAAAGAGTTTATCAAAATCTTCGTCCATAAAGGCGTACTCCATCGGTTCGTTGTTTGAATATTGCTTCCATAGTTTGGAAATATTTTCAACCAATTTTTGAGCGCTACCATCGTACCGCACCAATATATTGTTCGAGGTTTTGGCTAGAAACACGCACAGCGGCCGCACTTTGTCGGTGAATGTTTCGAAGTTGAAATCTTTCACAATACCAACCACACGATATTTTTGAAACTTCGAGTCATCATTGTTGTAGAGCACTTCCTCACCCGCTGCTTTCTCAAAACCAAATTCTTTCGCAGCCGCTTCATTGATTACCACAGCGGTAGAATCGGATGGAAATTCTTTTGAAAAATATCTTCCGTCTTTCATTTCAAACTTCAGTACATCTTGATGATCTACATCGGCAAAATAAACTCCAGAAATGTGATCTTGCTCTGATCGTGCCGAGCGCACCACGGTGGTGTTGTTCACACCAGGAAATGTGCTGTTGGTAAAACTCGTTTTCGAAATTCCTGGCTGTTGCATCAAAGCATTTCTGAAAGCCTCTTTGTTGGTGCCCAACCGATGCAGGCTATGCAAAATCATTACATTCTTTTTATCGATGCCCATGTTTTGATTCTGCATGAACTGAATCTGATCATACACCACCGTGGTGAAGATGATCAGGAAGATGGAGATGGCAAATTGAAATATCACCAACGCACTCCGGATTCCTTTGCTCTTAAAACCTGCTCTGATTTTTCCTTTCAATACTTCTACAGCACTGAAAGACGTAAGATAAAATGCAGGGTAGCTTCCGGCCGTTAAACCAACAAAAATCAACAGAGCAATAATTCCTCCAATGAAAATGGGATTTTGCAGATCAGTAAATACAAGTTGCTTGCCTGATAGCATATTGAAGGCAGGCAACAGTAACCAACATAAGGCAATCGCCAATAGAATGGAGAACAGACTGTACAACAGAGACTCGGCTAAAAATTGACCAATCATTTGACCGCGCAACGAGCCCAGGGTTTTACGAAGACCAACTTCCTTGGCGCGCCCGGCCGATTGTGCTGTCGATAAATTCATGAAGTTGATGCACGCAATCACCAAAATGAAAATTCCGATGCCACCAAAGAAATAGATATACATCATGTTTCCACCGGGTTCAATATCGCCTTGCGAAGTGGACTTCAAGTGGATGTCGGTGAGCTTCGTAGTATAATATCCATAGGCACCACCTGCTTCACGAAACTGCTTCAGACTTGTGCCCATAAATTTTTCAAGTTCAGGGCCAATGTATTTAACCACCAGATTTTCAAACTTCTTTTCAACAGCACTCACGTGTGTATTGGGCCGAAGTGTGAAGTAAGTCCACATGCCGTTGTTGAGCCAAACGTTCCGTTTCAAATTGTCATCAGAAGCTGCTGATACAAGCACATTGAAAACGAAATGCGAATTGCTTGGGCAGTCTTCCGCCACACCGGTCACTTTGTACGTCTTCTTTTCATTCCCGATCACGATCATCTTCTCCAGTGGATTCTCGTTGCCAAAATATTTTTTAGCAATTTTTTCGGTAAGCACTACCGAAGCCGGATCTTTCAAGGCTGTAACAGGGTCGCCCGACAAAAGTTTAAAAGAAAAAAACTTAAAAAAATTACTGTCAGCTGCGTACACCTTTTCTTCGTCAAATGCGATATCGCCATAGCGCAAGGTTGGTTTGCCCCAGCCGTTCAAACGTGTGGCTGATTCTACTTCAGGAATATCTGCAACAAGTGCCGCTGCCATGGGAGGGCACGTATTGGTAACGCGAATATCCTGGCCTCCGATTTTACCGTGAAGGCCAACTTGATAAATCCGCTCGGCATTCGCATGAAATCGATCATAACTAAATTCATTGATAATGTATAACGTAATCAACAGACAGGCTGTGATGCCAACGGTCATGCCCAGAATATTAATGGCAGCGAAGAATTTGTGTTTTCGAATGTTGCGAAGCGCAACGACAAAGTAATTTTTTAACATACAAGTTGGCTTTGGAATAGTGAGACGCTTAGAAAATTGTTTTAGTTACAAATCGTACTATAAATTTTATGTTGACTTTTTTCAGCAAATAATGATGGATCTCTTTCAGTTTACTTACTCATCGCGCAGCGTTTTAGTTGGATTGAGTTGTGCGGTGCTGATTGTTTTATAACCTACGGCAAAAATGGCGATCAGGATCATAGCCGTAATTGATACTGAAAAACTGACGATACTCAATTTTTCATAGTACTCCCAGATGGAATCCATCAACGCGTCCGAGGCAAAATAACCTAACGCGCCACCAAGAATTGTAGCAATGAAAAGATTGATGATGAATTCAAAATTGATCACGGTTGCAATATTACCCACCGAGGCACCCAACACTTTGCGCACACCGATTTCTTTCATCTTCTTCACAATGTTCAGC
>DPLR01000643.1 GCA_003541895.1 Cytophagales bacterium
GTGTTGAATTGAATTTGGATGTGGAGGTGATGAGTATTCGCGAGGCTACTGCCGATGAACTTGCCCATGGCCACGTGCACGGCCCCGGTGGACATCATCATCATTAATACATTAGTATCATTTTGAAAATCGGTAGTTTTATTTTACCAAAATTAACCTACCCGTTTGAGTTGAAGTTTTTCTGTTGACAGTAATGCTCATCCGGTAAATCAACAATCCATTGGTGGCCTGCGATGCATCCCAAGAAATAGTGTTGGTGCCGATAACAAATCCGCTAATGTCATTTCGGTTAAATTGATTTAAGAGTTGCCCTTCATCTGAAAAAATTTGGAGGGAGAAATCTTGCGGCAACTCATTTCCTGCAAGCTGAAAACTAAAATTAAAAATGGCTTTTGATGGATTTGGGTGAACCGAGTTCAAGCCAAGAGATGTTTCGTTGGCAACTTGAAAAGTAACTTGGTACGGCTGTTGCCCGCTGCTGTTACCACTCTCGTCATTTGCATTCACCTGAAGTGAATAATTTCCTGCCTGTAAATTTGATGGATGAAACCCAACATTGAAATCAGAATTGGCCGAAGCTGGAATCCAATGCACATCACTTCGGCTAAAATTTATTCGTTGAAAAGCACAAGGTGGATTATCGCACGGATAACTCAAAAACAGGTTGAGATGCGTTGTGTCTGCAATCAATAAAAACGGATTATCATCGTGAAGCTTTGCGAGTATAGTAGGACTTGGCGAAACGAAATCACCATTTTGTAAATAACGCCCATCCACAGTTACATCCAGCAGCGGAGGAGTGCGGTCGGCTAACACGTTCAAATATCCATCCAGCCCAATCACATTATTTTCATAGTACATCTCGGGCTGAATTTTTGGATTCACATAAACAGAAATATCATTCAAACCCGATTTTCCTCTTGAATCAATGTCCACAGAAAATTTCGTGGTATCTCCTGGTGATGGCTGCTTGATTTTGAAAATACGATTAGATGCCGATCCTTTTGAACTATTTTTAATATCAAGATTTACTTGAAGTGAATCAGCAAATGATTTAGTGGATAGATTGACAAAACCGAACTGTGTGCTGAAACCCTGCCCTTCTTGAATGGTTTGATTTTCAGATGATCCATTAAAATACAGTAACCCTTCAGCAACACTTTCATAAATCACGAACCAATTTTTTAGCTGAGCAGCTGTTTGATTTATGGAGTCGCTTACATTGAAGCGCAATCGTAATTGCGGATAAACAGAAGCATCTATAAAAGACAGGTCAGTTGACTGCGATAGATTTTCTTTCAGGAGTGTCTCCGTTCCTGATAAACTCAGACCATAAACGGAATACATTATATTATTGGTAGAGTTGATCTTCTTTGATCTAGAAGAGAATGAAATCCATTTTTTTGCCGGACCTATAACGACAGAATTGATTTTACCTGAAGTGGCTTTGCCTGTGATCGTAAAGCCTACAGCTAAGTCTTGCGAGGTAGCTGGTACTTGTGAGGTACGAATGATTTTGGCTGACCCGATTGCCGATCCTTTTTTAGCAAGGATGACGACCGGCTCGCCATCTTGCAAAGATGTTATTTGCGAATTATCTATTCCTAAATCATTCAACTTATTTAATACGGTTGTTGACCAAGTTGAGAAAGTTGGATTACCAACTGTGTATAACACCACCGAATCGCTCGTAGCAATTCCATCAATCGTGTTTAACAAGTTGATGCCATCGGCTACTTCAAGCTCTGTTGATAAAAAACTATTAATAACAGAAGGCTGAAGCCCACATCCTCGTGGGTCATTCAAATAAACACTAATGCCTGGGTACGGAGCAGCAGTTTGCTTATTGAAAGCAATAACGTTTATCGTGTTGTTTCTGCAGTTAACCCCTTCTTGCTGTGCGTTTATGTTGTACTCAACACCACCAATTTTTATTGATGCCGATGTATAAGATGATGAACTGTTTTCGCCAATTGATTTAACCTGCACTTCCTTTGTGGTGACAGTAAAATCAAAGAGCCGATCATTTGAATTTGGAGTCAAGTTGATCAGTGCATCATTTATGAGTTGACTAAATTTTGTTTGCGCCCATCCCTCTGTACCATTGCTTATATAAATAAAAGAAGATGATGTCCAGTAAGAACTATCAGTCGCATTTTGTTTGTCTGGCTTAGGGCGCCAATAGTACACAGTTGAATCTCCCGACACTAAATTAATTGGCAGCATAGCCAATACTTTTCCAGAAACTGTGCGCTTCATTGCAAATGGGCTGTTGAATGTTGCTACGGTATCTACTTGCACTAAGAATTTTCTTTGCGCCCCTAACCCATTAGCATCTTGAAAAACTAAATTCAACGAGGTTGTATTCACTATCCCATAAGCAGGAGGAAATAAATTCACCGTGCCATTCGATGGGATGAACGCATCTAAAATGGCTGTGTTATTAGCCACATCGTTGTTCAACTCTTTAATTGCATGCAACGGATCGATGATGACGGTAAATTCGTTGGGCCCAAATCCGTCAATGGTTTTGTCTTTCCTCAACTTAAAAATGAGCGTGTCTATATTAAGTACAGGAGCATAGGTTGAATCATAACTTTTCGTGGTATTGTTGACTTGTCTGATCACCCTAACTTTCATTTTCTTAGGACTGTATGCCCCACTATTTTTTACAATAATTTTTATGGCAAAAGAATCACTCAAAGAAGTTACTGGCTTGCCATCGAGCGAGGCTAAAGAAAGAGCGCCTTTATCAATACCATAGTCTGGCAAAGTGGTTCCAAATAATTTTAATGCAGGATCGCCAGCCAAAACCATCTGCTGCACTAAGTTAATTTGAAAAAATCCTGTGCCTGCCGAATCGAGATATCTACGGCATGCTTCTTTTTGAATATCTCCAATACCAAGTTTAATGAATGTAGAGTCGCCAAAACCTACTTCATAAAAACGTTTCGTGTAATCTCTTAAATAATTAGCAAGCCCAAACGATGTACCAGCAATAAAATTACGTGAGCCCTTGCCCGCAGCGAGCATCCAATTTTCGCCAAACGTAGTCTGGTTGGAAAATACCGTCCCCGCATTACATCCATTGATTAAAAAAACGGGGTACTTTCCTCCGTTGCTGTAGCCAAGTGTTGGATCTTCAACAAAACCAATGTCTATATCAATGGTTTCAGAAGAAGAGTGACCAAAAAAAGTGACTAGGTTCACGCCCTGATTCACTACAGGGGCTACATTAATCTGTTCAACACCTACATTGACTTTCGCTTCCGTAATTACGTTGCCACCAAGATAAGGGGCTTCTGCAATCGCTTTGAATTGATCGCAGTACGATCTAAAAAGGTTTAATTCATACGCATCCGAAGTTGAACTTCCACCACCGCTCAAGTGTAAAATTTGTTTTTGCCATGGCTGAACAGATTGCTTTTCAATTTGAATCACCTTTTTCAAATAATTGGCAACTTCATCTGGCGATGATGCCGTTAACCTGCCCGTTGGAATAGAGGGGTAATAATTTGTTCCATTAATATATGCCGTATATGCGATGTCTCCTCCAGGATAACCAGCCGATGGTACTAAGTCATTAAGCTCACCAGGCTGAAAGGCAACTCGCTGATAGGCTGAACAGGTAATATCTCTCCCCTTCCCAATCAGAAAAAGATATTTGATGTTTCGCGTAGCTAAATAACTCATGAAATTATAAATGCCTAAAGGAGATACTTCGCCATAATTGAACTGATTGTATAGTTGATCAATAGTAACAATCAATGGTGCATAACTTCCTCCATCGGATGACGCCCGATAGTCCGCGTAAGCTTGAACAGGGTCGGCATATCCACCTCCTGGTTTACGCAATACTTTGTTGGTGATGATCAAATAGTCTGCGTTAAAATTACTGAAGTCTTGAAATGAAACCGGAACCACCGATGGAGTTAATACCGAAGTGAATGAATAAAATTTTCTGGTAACTGAAGTGCCAGTCACAATCGCATTGAAAGGATTGGTGGCAGGGATAACACGAGTAGGTTTCGCAGGATCAGTAACATCCCACAAACTCATACCTGACGGAGGATTTGAAAAAGATAAATAAGAAACATCGCCCGGTTTTTTTTCTAAGGTCAATGTTCTTTGCTTTACTCCAGACCAATTAAAACTCTGCGGAAAAGTAACTTTGATATACGATGCGCTTGCTTGATAACGGTTAGTCGTAGTATTAGCGGCAGCAACAATCCGTATTAAGATCTTTCCACTCGCATCCACATCGCTCCATTGCAAATCACTTTTTATCATGAGAGTATCGAAACCAATAAAATTGGGCGCAGCAATTTGCCTTAACGATGCACCCACCAAAATCTGAAGACTATGGGCTTGAAAATCTCTTCCAACCAAAAGCATTTCCAATTTTGGAACGCCCGCGGAAATTACTCCATTGAAAACTGAATCAATTAAATAATCTACCGATTGCCCTTGCTGTAATGCAACGCCTGTCCATCCTTCACCTTGATCAAAAAACGTAGATTGAAATTCATTCTGTTTGGTTAAGCCTGCACTGTATTGATCATGCAGAATTGAAAGTCGTTGCGCATATTGATAGCCCTCGGCTGGCAGCCCCGCAACGTTAACGATCTTATTTAGAGAATCTATGCGTATCCCTCGGTTCAATACATTGTACGTAAGAAAAAACGCTGTGGTGTCGGAGTACAGGTTATAATATCGATGAGGTTGAAGTGTGTATGGACGATACAACGAACTGTCGAGCGTGCCATCATTTTTCTTCCCGTAAAATTCAATGAAATCCGTGGAGTTAAAAACACCATCTGCTTGCCCTTTAATATAAAGCGCTTGCTCTTGGCCTCGATGAAATAATTGAATGGTTCGTGGATCGACCGAGGTGACGGGAAATCCTGCTGCGAGTAGGTCTGAATATTTTAAGTGATAAACTCCATCTTGCGCAACTGGAATTTTAAAATACAACTGGCTAGTGCTGATCCACGAATTACTGTGCTGACCAAAAGCTACGTGCTGCAGCCACAACCCAACAATCAAAACAACGCACTTTGCTGTCTTTATCATAAATACTTAAATGCTGAATACCAAGGCCTCAAGTTAAAGTAACAACCAGATGCGATGGAGGTAATCAAAGATCAAAAATACCTATTTGAAGCCTATTTTTCAGTCTAAAAAAAAACCTACACAAACGTTTGCGAGAATGTTTTAAGCATTTTAGTGGGTTCATAACCTTTCAAATATTCAATCTAGCCCATATCTTTCAAGGATTAAGTGACAAACAAGTAAGGAGCATCCCTAAAACTACCAACAGGCTATGAAACGTATTGCTATTGTAGGCCCAATCCCTCGCGATCATATTGTTACACATAATGGTGATCTAATTCAAAAGTGGGGCTGCGTTACTCATCCCGTCATCGCGCTTTCTGTGCTAACGGGCAACAAGAACGAAGTGATACCTGTTTCGCACCTTCGAAAAGTTGATCTCGACAACGTGCGTGAAGTTTTCAAAGGCTACCCAGGCTTGAACCTAAACCACCTGACTGTAAAAAACGATCAGGGCGATATTATCAGTTTGCGCTTTGTTGATATGAACAATCGCCTCGAGCGCCAAACCGGATTCATGGACCCGATTGTGCCCGAAGATTTTAAGAGACTCTTGAATTGCAAAGTATTCGTTTTCATTCCTATCAGCGATTATGAAATCGCACTCGACACATTAAAGTACCTGAAGAAAAATAGCAAAGGGATCATAGTATTTGATGCCCACGGCCCGACTACGGGTTGCATGGTCAATGGTGAGCGCCTGCGAAAATTTTGGGTAGATCGCGATTTGTGGCTGCCTTACATCGATGTGTTAAAAATGAATTTAGAAGAAGCGCAGGCATCGTGGTTTAAAAAAGAATATGAATCATCCGACTTTACCATCTCTGAAGAGCCTAACAGAGAAATGCTGAGAACTTTTGCTGAGCACTGTTTGAATAAAGGCGTGAAAGCCGTTTACATTACAGTTGATTCGCGCGGTTGCCTCGTATATTTTAAACAGCGGAAAAAAATAGTGGAAGAAATGGTTTCGGCAGTGAAGGT
>DPLR01000600.1 GCA_003541895.1 Cytophagales bacterium
AAGGGTTAAGTTAAAATATCTGGAAGAATGGACTGAGGGGCGCAGAAAGGCGGCGGGGCATTATAACGAGCTATTAGCCGATACCGGAGTGCCTACACCGAAAGAAATGGACTATGCGCGCCATGTGTACCATGTTTATGCGATTCGCACTAAGAATCGAAGTGAATGGCAAGAAGCATTGAATACCAAGGGGATACAAACTGGAATCCATTATCCTATCCCAGTGCATCTCTTACCCGCTTATTCTGATTTAGGCTATGCAAAGGGAGATTTTCCCCATGCAGAACAAGCGGCTAATGAAGTATTATCCCTGCCTATGTTTGCTGAGTTAAGCCGAATGCAATGTGAAGAAGTCAGTGCGGCTCTCGCTATGCTTGCTAACCAGTGATAAATTATAGTGTTTTGTCCGCCGAAACTGTGTTTGGCTTAATCACTGTTTAGCAATTTTGCTTTTAAAGGATGCTATCAACATAGGGCATTCTGAAAATAGCAATAAGCTATAATAAGGATATCAAATAGTGTCTGATATATAAGATTATTTAATTTCGATACTCACCTACACCTAATGATTATTCTTAAAACTTATTGTTATAACAGTAAACGCAAGTAACGATTCTAGGAAGGGATTAGATTATCCGAAAAGATTTGATAATTGCCGTGTATTTTATATGGGTCTGTGCTGAACGATCTGACCACAATAGAAATTGCAGTGATACGCCGGATAAGTTGAAGTCAGAGAAATCCGTAAATTCAATATTAAGATATCAGGTAAATTGTTTGCATTCATTATTTCTGAAGATAAGTTTTGATGGGTTAGATTCTGTTAATAGGGCATCAGTGATACCACAAAAAAATAGGAACTACTTTTAGTCATGGCACTAAACATCAAAACATTTTCAGATTGCCTTGATCTTGCAAAGCGTCATAAGTATTACATCGTGATACCATGGTTGCTAACTAGTGTCATATCCGTCATTGTTGCCTTAAATCTACCAAAAATTTATCGTTCAAAAGCAACGATATTGATTGAGACTCCAATTCCAACAAACCTTTTCGAATCTTCAATGTCTCATTTTGCTGAAGAGCAGATACAATCGCTCTATCAAAGAGTGATGACAACGGACAATGTGATTTCAATAATAGAATCAAATGGACTTTACACTGACGTTAAGAAAGGCCTTTCAAAATACGAACTAGCAGATTCTTTCAAAGGTAACACTGAAGTGACTTTGACAACCTCTTCTTTAACCCCGAATAGCAAATCAGTAATGACAGCGTTTGCTTTTGATATTGCATTTAGCCACCGAGAACCAACAAAGGCAAAAGAAATAACGAGTGCTTTAGCCAAATTATTCATCTCGCAAAATGATAAAACTCGAACCGAGCGAGCAATTAAAGCGACTGACTTTTTAATGGAAGAGTCAGAAAAGCTAAATCGCGAACTACAAGAAGTGGACAACAATATAGCCATGTACAAGGAACAAAATAGCTATAGCTTACCGGATCAAGCGCAAGGGAATTTAGCAGCTATAGACCGGACAGAAAATGAACTTAGGGACACTGAAAATCAGATAAGGACAACAAAAGAAAGGATTGCTTTTTTGGCGGCTGAGTTGGCAAGGGCGCAAGAAATGGTGCCAAGTAAGTCCGACGACAAGACTCCCCAAACTAAAGATGAAGCCTTACGCAGCTTAAGGGCAGAGTATCTTAGGCTGACAAGTATTTATTCTCCTGCCCATCCTACTCTAATTCGTCTTAAACGAGAAATAAAGACACTGGATCCTGAATTTGAAGAACAGCCAGCGGCAGGAGAGGTTCTCAAGCAATTGAAAGAAGCGCAGGGCAATCTTAAGGCACTTGAAGAAACATATTCTGAGAATCATCCAGACATAGCAAGGCAAAAAATTCAAATCGAAAGATTAGAGCAAAAACTAAAAAGTAATCCTTTGCGAAATCAGTCGGAATCAAAGGGCGAAAGCGTAAATAGTGTCACTAATCCAGCTTACCTGGGTGTTGAGGCCCAATACAAATCAAGCCAATCAGAACTACAGTCATTGATTGAAACGCGGAGTTATTTAAAAACAAAGCTCGACAAAATGCATCAGGTTGTTTCGGTTGCCCCCCAAGTAGAAAAAGGTTATAACGATTTGATAAGAGAAAGGGACAATACAGTAAAAAAATATAATCAGCTTAAAGAAAAGTGGCTTGATGCCAAGCTTTATCAAACTCAAGTCGAACAACAGCAGGGGCAAACACTCACTATCATCGAGCAACCTGTAATTCCTACGCATCCTGAAAAAGCAATCAGAAGAAAAGTTGCCATTGGCGGATTTATTGCGGGCTTGCTTATGGGTATTGGGCTTGCGTTTCTAGTCGAGTTTTTAGATCCGAAGTTAAGGGGGTTTCGTGCCGTCGCAGAGGCGACTGGGCTAATGCCAATAGTTGTCATTCCATATATTGAGACCGAGTCTGAAGTAGACGCTAGACTAGCGAAACAACGAAAAGAAAAAAGAATAATAGTTTGGGCAGTGGTTTCGGGAATCGTCTTGATTGCCTTGGCTATATTGTTCTTTTTAGATTTTAGTGCCTAACATAATCTGAATTTATGTTGGAGTTTGTAATGTTTTTCGGCTTATATATTCATGGGATGCGCCAGCATGGTTGAAAACTCAGAAAGTGATTCACTCGATAATATCAGGTATTCAAAAACTCGAATAATGCCTCTTGATGCTGAAGTTTTGCAAGACAACCGGATTATTATGGGTCTTTATAATGACCAGCGAGCTGATTTATTCCGGGTGCTTCGAACAAATATCCTGAAGCAACTTAGGGAAAATAATTGGAATAGTTTTTTTATTACAAGTGCAACACCCGGTGCGGGTAAGTCATGGGTAGCTACAAATCTTGCGATTGCGATTGCATTGGAGGGCAACCAGACTGTGCTTTTGGTAGACGCTGATCTTAGGCATCCGAGTATCTGTAACCATTTAGGTTTAAACTGTAAATTTGGATTGATTGATTACTTGTCTGGGGTCACCTCATTGGAACAGATCTTGATACACCCAAAAATAGAAAATTTAGTTTTATTGCCGGGGAAAGAATCAAAGGTAAATTATTCGGAATTAATTTCGTCCCCTAAAATGATTGAATTCATCAAGGAAACCAAATCGCGTTACGAATCCAGGATCATCATCTTCGATGTGCCGCCACTATTTGTAGCCGATGATGCCTTGCTATATATGTCATATTGTGATGCGGCACTTTTTGTGGTTGAAGATGAAAAAAATACTGTAGATGAGATCAAGCATTCAATGAAAATCCTAGAGGAAACAAACCTTTTGGGCATAGTTCTCAACAAGTCAAGGCAACCAATACCATCATATAAATATGGATATGGATATGGATATGG
>DPLR01000083.1 GCA_003541895.1 Cytophagales bacterium
GGGTTGAGCTCGCCACCCTCTCGTGTATCGATGGTTGCGTTCACCGAAGATACTTCCTCCAACCCAACGGAACTGTTAGGCAAAATGAATCCCGGATAAATTTGTTTCCCTGTTGCATCTATCACATCGTACTTTGCTTTGTCTGAAGGAGCGGACGTGGCTGCGCCAACATAAGTAATTTTTCCGCCTTCAAAAGCGATTGCTCCATTATTGATTACTTGTCCATTGCCCACATGAATGGTTGCTCCGTTGATCAATATCGGTTTTTGTTGTGCGCTGGCAGGATAAGGAGTCTGCGCCTTGAGAAAAGTAACTGCAGTAAAAAGCAATAAAAATATTTTTAACGTCTTCATGATTCGTAGTGATTACAGATTAGTTTTCAAGGTTAGTGTCTTCAATTCCGATTACCTCACAATGCATTTCTTGATGTTGTTTAGAAGCCCCGCGTTGCGTTGTATTACCGGCCTTTTTTGAATCGATCATTTTGTTGATCAGCCGTGTTCGCTCTCCTGCCAGCTCTTCGCGCAATTTTTTGTCTTTCTCCAGGTCAAAATAAATCCCACCTTCAATGATGGTTTTATCTGCTTTAGAATAAACGGAAAGTGGGTCGCCCGTCCACAAAACCACGTCTGCTGACTTGCCCACTTTAATGCTGCCCATTTGATTATCTAAATGAAGTATCTTCGATGGATTCAGTGTAACAAACTTCAATGCATCTTCGGCAGATACATCTCCATATTTAATCGACTTAGCCGCTTCTTGATTCAATCGTCTCCCCATGTTGGCATCATCCGAATTGATGGCCGTTACCACTCCTTCTTTATTCAGAATGGCAGCATTGTATGGAATAGCATAATGAACCTCCCACTTGTAATTCCACCAATCAGAAAATGTACCTGCAGCAACTCCGTGCGCCTTCATTTTGTCAGCAACCTTGTATCCCTCTAAAATGTGGGTGAAAGAATTGATTCTAATTCCAAATCGCTCAGCCACCTTCATAAGCATGTTGATCTCTGACTGCACATACGAGTGACAGGTGATAAAACGCTTGCCCCTTACAATCTCTAACATTGTTTCATCAACCAAGTCTCTACGAGGCATTAAAGCCGTTGCTTTATCTTTAGGAGCCAAGCCATTGTAAGCATTCCATTTCTTTTCATACTCAAGTGCATTGGTGAAAGCGTCAACATAAACTTGTTCTACGCCCATGCGTGTGTGTGGGTACCGAATCGATTGCGGATTGTAAGTACGTTTTACATTTTCGCCTAAAGCGAACTTGATAAATTTATCGGCACCTTTAATTTTCATTTCATCGGGCGCAGCACCCCATTTCATTTTTATTAATGACGATTGTCCACCAATGGGGTTGGCCGAACCATGCAAAGCCTGAGCCGCCACAACACCACCTGAAAGAGCTCGATAGATATCGATGTCTTGCGGATCGATGACATCTTCAGTTCGCACCATACCAGAGTTGGTAGCGAGATCGTTAACGCTGGATAGTGCGATGTGCGTGTGCTCATCAACAATCCCGGGCGTTAAATGCTTTCCGGTACCGTCAATAGTTTTACCTGTGGTGGTTAAATTTGGTCCGACAGATGATATCTTTCCGTCCTTGATCAAGACATCTGTATTTTTGAGAATGCCTTCTTTTTCATTCGTCCAAACCGTTGTGTTTTTGATAAGAATCTCTTCTGCTTTTACTTTCTCTTTCAAGCCAAATGCAGTGAAAGGATAAATCACGTCACCAAAGCTTGGCTTCTCTTTCTGGTTTTTCTTATCTTCTTTTTTCTCTGCTGCCGAGGCAAAATCTGCTTTCCAATCGATGTATCTTCCATCACTAAGTTGCCCCGTGCCTTTCCAAACCGATCCCACTCTCCATCCGGAAAGCCTGATAAGATCATTCTTTTTTGCTTTCGTAGAGTTAAAGCTTAACGAGATTAGCTCGCGTTCAACTTTAGCTTTGGCATCAACAGTTAAGCTATCTGTAATTTTAACCTTGAATTTATATTCGCCTGGTTTGCCAGTAACATCCAGGGTATACGGCTTTCCCTCAATAGATAAGTTGTATTTGCCAGCGAGATCCGTGTAATCAACATCATTCACCAGATATCTTTTTCCCTGAATCCAATTCTCATTAATCACCGTGGCGTCATCAAAAATATTCCCTGAGCAAATAAGAAAATTGGCTTCCAGCCCTGTGCTTAATTTCCCAACACGGTTTTGCATGTTTACCAGTTTTGCTGGTGTTTCCGTCAACGCTTTTAGTGCAGCTGTTTCGCTCAATCCATATTCTATAGCCTTGCGAATATTTTTTAATAGATCGGTTCGCTCCTTCAACCGGTCGGAGGTAATGGCAAATTCGATTCCTGCTTTCTCAAAAAACGATGGGTTAGCAGGAGCCATCTCCCAATGTTTCATGTCGGCCAAGGAAACACGTTCAGCATCGAACGGGTCCTCTACATCGTATGCCTCTGGGAAATTAAGAGGAAGAATGAATGCCGCATTAGTTCCCTTTATTTCATTGATCCTTTGATATTCATCGCCACCGCCTTTAATGATATAATGTTTTCCAAATTCATCGCCAATTTTATCTGCGCGCAAATCATTTAACCATCCGTTGGCTTCAAATATTTGGGGAAGGCTTTGAGAAGCGATCCAACCTTCGAGAGACAAATCGTTAAACGGCTTGGAATTTAATTTCCCATACCAATCTGCATCTAAATAAGTTTGTCGCAACAAGGCAATGTAACCCATCAGCGAGATCGGATAGGTTTGACGTGAAGTTCCTCTGTTGAATGATAAATGGGCAGCGGCTCGATCTTTAAGAAGAACAACATTATCGCGATCTTCACCCAATGTAACTACAGCAGAGGTTCCTCTAGCAATACCATCGGGTCTGAACGTAAGAACAGTACCAAAACCAGCGGCTCTAAATTTTTCTGCGGTTTTGCTATCAACCGAAAATTCAGTGTGCGCATTGTATTCTGACTTGATTGCTTGGTTGCCGTTATAAGCACCTTTTGTTCTTGTCTGGATTTGCTCCTGACCGCCAAAGCCACCACCTGCAGGCGCATCAACTTTAGGCAACCCATAGTTTGTATGCAAATCGATAAACGATGGATAAACGTATTTTCCTTTCAGGTTTATTTCAGTATAGCCCGAGGGAACCGCTAAGTTTTCTCCCACTTTTTCAATCTTACCATTTTTCACCAATAGAACCCCGTTACTGAGTTTATCAGATGAGTTCATGTAAATGGTGGCATTTGTAAAGGCATAGGCTCCAAGGCGATTATCTTTCACATCATTGCGCGGAAATGTTTCCTGAGCAACGGCCGAATGGTAAAGTACTAAGACAAAAAGTAAAGTAGTAATCCTGTTTAACATAGGCTGAATAGTATTTTAAAGTTGGCAAAAATGGAAAGACAAGATTAAAAATGAAAACAGCATTCCATCAGCGGTTTACTTTTTATAAGAATAAATTATTGGTGAAAGAAACGGTATTGACTGTTGGGCAATCTCAATCTAATTGGATTAGGCTTTAACAAGAAAACAAAGGCAACTTGAGTTAAGTTATTTATCACCCTACCCTTTTTGCTTTGTACCCTTCATTGATTAATGCTTGTACCGCTTTGTCGCGGAGATCGCCTTGCAAAATGATTTCACCGTTTTTAAACGAGCCGCCAACGCCACATTTTGTTTTCAGAACCTTCGTCAAAGCTTCAAGGTCGCTTGTTTTGCCAACAAATCCGGTAACAAGCGTTACTTGCTTGCCGGCTCGCATGCTCTTATCCAGAATTACTTTCAAATTTTGTTGCTGCATCGGTAATGTATCTGGTTCTTGGTCGCTTGAATATTCGTATTCAAAATTTTGGTTGGTTGAGTAAACAACTCCATCACGATTTTTCCATTCATTCTTCTTTGACATGATCCCTAAAATTTATGGACTTGGAGAAATACTAAGTTCAATAAAAATAAAATGGCATTCACTATGGCTACATTAAATCGAAACTCCACTCCTTTCCAATAGAAAGTTCCTGCTAGTGACGTAAGTAACAACAATATTGGCCAGAAAATAAAACTCCCATAAATAGACAGGTTGACTTTTGTGCGGTAATGTGTTTGTTCATCTTCTAATGCCAATGGGATAGAAAAAAAAGCAGATCGATAAATTGAAATCGCTTTCGCTTTTACAAGATTGCGGGCAGCCTCACGAGATACGCCCACAGTCTTTCCGCCATCTAATTCAAGTTTGTAATTAGTGCCTCGGTCGGATGTGCTTCCACCAACTATTTCCACTTTTGATTTTACAGCAGGCAGAGAAAAATCTGTTATTAAAATCGCAGAAAACATAAGGGTTAGCCTCGAAATGATCTGAGCATACTTAAGGTTCGATGCCATCATAGCTAATATCTCTTCGCGATGGGTTGGTCGTTTGGGTCGTGGTGCCGCTCCTTTGGGTTGAGGTTTATAGCGTGGGTCGCGATGCTTGCGCTCTTCAACTTCCTCTACGTGGAGTTGGGGCTCTTCACTATGCAACATTTGATCGTACATGAACTTACGAACCGGGTCATCCAGACATTCATACGCCTCATTGATCTCCTTGAATATCGCCTCTGCTTCAGGCGATTTATTTCTATCGGGGTGATATTGAAAGGCCAATTTGCGGTAAGCCCGTTTTATCTCTGCATGCGTGGCATAGATGTGAAGGCCGAGTATGACATAATAATTTTTCACCTCAACAAAAATAAAAATAAAAGCCTCGAAAATTTCGAGGCTTTCCATTAGAATGAATGATCCAAATTATTTTTTCTTCACCACAAACGTAAGCACAGGGCTCTTGGATGATCGGCCAACTACATCTTCTGCTATACTTCCGGCAATCACATGAGCAAAACCCGTGCGCCCGTGCGTGGCCATGGCTATCATGTCTGCATTGATGCTATCAGCAAAATAAATAATGCCCGTTTCTTCCGACACATCGTTGTACACATTGATCGTGTAGTTCTTAATACCAAGTTTCTTGGCAAACTTCAGCATCATGTCTTTTACCGTACGATCGGGTTGGAAATCGCCAGGCGTATTGATGCGGACCAAATGAATGGTTGAATCGTAATAACGCTGAGTCGATTTGATAATTCTTGAAAACACTTCCTCGTCTTGCGACATAGAAGTAGCATAGACAATATTTTTGAAATCGGTGGTAGAAGGTTTGCGCTGTACAGTAAGCACTGGGCAACGTGAGTGGCGCACTACTTTTTCAGTATTAGTCCCAATCACCATTTCCTCTAATTTGGTATGGCCTTTTGAGCCCATCACAATCAAATCCACTTTATTCTCAGTAAGAATGGTTGTGATGCCATGAAAAGCATTACCTACGCGCAGCTCGCCAGTAATTTTTACATCGCTGTATTTGGGATCCTCCACTAATTTTTCAAGCTGTGCTTTCTGCTTCTTGATCATTTCATACGTAAACATCCTGTTTTCAAAATCCTCTTTATGCCACTCGCCAGATATACGGTAAGATTCTGGGGTGACATCTTCAACCACATGCATGGCAAAAAGCTCAGAACCAGTCTTCTTAGCAATGTCAAACGCAACATCAAATGCTACTGCAGATGTCTTAGAAAAATCAACAGGAATAAGGATTCTTTTCATAGAAAATTATTTATGATGTCAAGGTAAGTATTTCTTGGGAAGCAAAAGACGATTTTAATCAGGAATTTTTGCACCCCAACTATCAACGGAAAAGTGACGCTATTATTAGCACCGCACCCACAATTAAAAGTAAATATGTTCCCCAAATCAATTGATGCCCAGTGTAAGATTGTCGTTTAATCTGATAACGTTCTCTCTTTACTAACAAGCCCACCAGCCCAAAGACTAATAACAGAATACCGAGTCCCATTGAGGCGATCTTAAACGAGCAGATTTCCCAGGCCAAACAGAATAACAAAAATCAATGTGGTGAGCGCCATTTGTTTTAACAATGGATCCAACTGCTCAGACGGCAAAAGCATAACTTTCTTTGCATTGACAAACAACAGCGGTGCCGTCAGTAAAAACAAAAATTGAATGGGCGATTGATAATTGAAGCCCACAAAAAGAATGGCAGAGATTAACCCCATGGACAATAACACCCAATGATATTGTGCAGCTCGTTCTTTCCCAATGCGGACAGGAATAGAAAACTTTCCGGCCAATCGATCAGATTCAATATCTCTGATGTTGTTGATATTCAAAACGGCAATTGAAAAGAGTCCACAGCTCAAGGCCGGTAAAACGCCAAGCAGATGAATACTTTTGGTAAATAAATATTGTGACCCAATTACACCGACCAATCCAAAGAAGATAAAAACGGAAAGATCGCCAAGCCCGGCATAGCCATAGGGCTTTTTACCAATGGTATAGGTTATGGCCGCAACGATGCTGAGCAAGCCGAGCAAAAGAAAAAAAGAGATCGCTTTTAAGTTCCAGCCAAACGCCAAGTAAAGAAGCGATAACCCGCTAACAAGACATAGAACCGAAAAAAGGATAACGGCATTTTTCATTTGCGAAACGCTGATTGCACCCGACTGCACAGCACGCAATGGTCCTTTGCGACCAGCATGATCTGCACCGTTCAGTGAGTCACCCAAATCATTGGCTAGGTTTGAGAGTATCTGCAAAAAAATAGTGGTAAGGCAACAGAGAAAAAAAATAGTGGCATTAAACTGATGAGCAATGCCAGCTAAAATTCCGCCCATGCCAATGCATGAAAGCGAGAGCGGTAAAGTCCTAAGTCGAAAGGCTTGTATCCAAGGCTTCATAATAAGCAAAATGATAGCCGTAAATATACTTCAATAAATCATTTTGATTCTGAATTTCAAATGCGAATCGGGCAGATACTTAATCGAGTTTTGAAATAATTTTCGAATCCATTGGCTTCACACTCGATTTGAAAAAGGTCACTTGTGTCCCGTCTTCGTTCACCAAGTACTTCGCAAAATTCCAGTCTGGTTTTTCACCCGTCTTGGCTTGAAGCCAATGGTACAACGGGTGCTGACTTTTCCCTTTCACCGAAATCTTTTCAAACATCTGAAACTTCACTCCATAGTTTCGCTCGCAGAAAGCAGCAATCTCTTCGTTGCTTCCGGGCTCTTGCCATAAAAAATTATTGGCCGGAAACCCAAGTACAATAATTTTATTTCCATACTGCTCATGCAACTTTTCCAGATCTGCATACTGCGGAGTCTTACCACATTTTGAGGCTGTGTTTACAATCAAAAGTTTGTGGCCTTTGTATTTCGTGAAATCAATTTCTTTTCCCTCGAGAGAGTTGATTTTGAAATCATAAATCGAGTTGGCGACTGGTCCTTGTGCGTCCATAAAATTGTCGGATAAAAATGAAACTAACCCGAAGGTAGCTATTGCAATTAACGAGACTATGAAAATCTTTTTATAACGCATCAACAATTTCTTTATCCAAAGGCTTCACTTTGGAAGGGAAGAATTTTACAGTGCCATCGGGCTTAACCAAATATTTGCAGAAATTCCAAGTTGGCTCTTGCCCTGTTTTCTCTTTTAACCAAGCATACAACGGATGCTGATCATCACCCTTCACCGATATTTTTTCAAACATCTGGAAAGCAACTCCATAATTCTTTTTGCAGAACTCTCCTATCTCAGCATTAGTGCCTGGTTCTTGCGAACCAAAATTATTCGCTGGGAATCCAAGAATGGTTACTTTGCTTCCGTACAGCTCGTGCAACTTTTCGAGGTCGGTGTACTGTGGAGTGTAGCCGCACTTAGAAGCCACATTAACGATCAGTAAGGTTTTCCCTTTATATTGACTGAAGTCGATGGTCTTTCCATCAAGAGCATTTATTTTGAAATCGTACAACGAAGAGCCAGCCATAAGCATTGTAAGAAGAATAGCAGTTTTCATAGATTAGTTTTTTTTATAGAAACCCAAATTACTCAAAAAAGTTTGTTGAAGTTTAAAAATTACCCGACACATCCATCTAAATACATCAACGGTGATTAGGCTTTATCCTAAAGATGTAAACCTCGTTCTCTTTGTAAATGGTCTGCTTTTCTAGTTGCATTCCAATATGCGAAGCCACTTTTTGTGATGGCACATTTGTTTTACTGATAATAGAAATAAGAGATTCGGAAAAACTATTTTGAAACGCAAAATCACGACATCGTATAGCTGCTTCTGTTGCATATCCTTTATTCCAAAATTCTGGGAGCAATGAATAGGCTATCTCTAATTCCCTTCCCTCATCGACAGTTTGTACAATTAAACCCGCATGACCAACAAGCTTGCCCGAGTGCTTTTCAATCAACGCATTCATGCCTCCCATCTCATTCTCATATCTCCAAAATTGTTTTACATACCACTATTGGCATGCATGTTCAGGCGTTTGCCTCTCTTCTACCCAATGAATGGAAGTCATCGGGTCTTGAAAAAAGGGTAGCCATTGGTCGTAGTCTGACTGCTGAATCTTGCGGAAGATCAGCCGTTGCGTTTGCTGGCCTTTTAGGATGTATTTCATTGGAGTTTATTGAACGAGGTGTAGTGAGCAAAATAGTCTCACTACTCATTACTAACTACTCAATACTTTCAATCACATTTTCTCAGGCACCTCTATTCCCAACAACTTCATCGACTTTTTCAACACATCAGCCACTACTTTGGAGAATGCGATTCTGAATTTCAATTTTGCGGAATCGCTTTCGTTGAAGATGGGAATGGTTTGATAAAATTGATTGTATCCTTTAGCTAAATCGAAAGCGAAGTTGGCAATGACTGCAGGAGAGTAATCGCGCGCAGCTTCATTCATTTTGTTGATATAATTATTGAGCATGAAGATGGAATCGCGTTCAGCCGGTTCAAGTGAAGTCACCTGCACCAACTCTGACTCACCAGGCTTCACCCCTATCGATTCAGCCTTGCGCACAATTGCGCGGATGCGTGCGTGGGTGTATTGAATGAACGGGCCTGTGTGTCCTTGCAATTGAATTGATTCATTCGGATCAAACATCATCCGCTTCTTCGGATCAACTTTCAACAAGAAAAACTTCAACGCACCAAGCCCGATCATTTCAGAAAGTTCTTTGATCTGCTTTTCTGTTGCGTCTTCAATCTTTCCGAGTTCGCGGGTTTGTTTCTGGGCTTCATCAACCATCTCTTGCATGAGATCGTCTGCGTCCACCACCGTTCCTTCGCGTGATTTCATTTTGCCCGTTGGCAAATCAACCATTCCGTAAGAAAGATGATAACATTTCTCTGCCCACTTGTAGCCAAGCTTTTTCATGATCAGGAATAACACTTTGAAATGATACTCCTGCTCGTTGCCTACGGTGTAAACTTGTCCTTCTATTTTTGGAAAATCTTTAAAGCGCAAAATCGCGGTGCCGATGTCTTGCGTCATGTACACCGAAGTGCCATCGGCTCTTAATAAAACTTTTTGATCTAATCCATCCCCAGTCAGATCAACCCAAACGGAACCATCCTCTTTTTTGAAGAACACACCTTGCTCCAATCCGCGCAACACTTCTTCTTTTCCAAGCAAGTACGTCTCCGATTCATAATATAACTTCTCGAAGTCAACGCCCATTCTTTTGTAGGTAGAACCAAAGCCTTCGTACACCCAGCCATTCATGGTCTTCCATAGTTGAACTGTGTCATTGTCTTTCGCTTCCCACTTTTGCAACATTTCAATGGCAAGCAACATGATGGGCGCTTTCTTTTCGGCTTCTGCTTCAGGCATTCCTTTCTCCATTAGTTCCTTCATCTGCGCCTTGTAGTTCTTGTCAAACTCTACATAATATTTTCCAACAAGATGATCGCCTTTAATGCCACTGCTCTGCGGAGTTTCGCCATTGCCAAACAATTTCCACGCAGCCATACTTTTACAAATATGAATGCCGCGATCGTTGATGATCTGCACTTTGTGAACGGTGTAGCCAAGGGCTTTGTAAATCTCTGCAACCGAATAGCCCAAAAAATTATTTCGCAAGTGGCCAAGGTGCAATGGCTTGTTTGTATTGGGAGAAGAATACTCTACCATCAACTCTTTTCCATTCGATGAAAGAGTTCCAAAATTCTTGTCTGCATAAATGGATTTAAAAACTTCCACCCACACTTTGTCGGCAATCACCAAATTCAAAAATCCCTTCACCACATTGAAGCGCGAGATAATTCCGGAATTCGCAACTAGGTATTCTCCAATCGCGGTAGCCGTCTGCTCAGGTCCCTTCTTCGAAATCTTTGCCAACGGAAAACACACCAACGTGTGCGAGCCTTCAAACTCAGCATTGGTGGGTTGAATTTGCAGCTGTTCTATCGTCTGGTTGAAGAGGCTAGAGATCGCTGTAGATATAGAGGACCGTAACTGAAAGTCTAAGTTCATGAATGGCATTATTGAAGGCGCAAATTAACGGTATTTGAATTAATTACAGGCTCTTATTTGATTTTACAAAATGCAAAAAACAAATACCTTTAACTTTACGTGCCGTTTATGTCTGTAGAAAATTTCTTTACCCCGCGAAGCCTTGCGAAAAGCGATTCTGAGGCGCGCCTCACTTTCCTTACCGTAAAGTTTATCTGGATTTCTACCTTATTCGCGGCCGGCTACTTCGGCTTTTCCTTTATCACGGGCCTTCTATTGCCCCGCTACTTAATGATTTTAGTAAGCCTATTGTTCCTCATTGAATTAGTAGCACTTAAATACACTTTGGTTTCTAGGAGAATGGTAGCCAACATTTTTGTAATTATTTGTTGGAGTATTATTGTCTTATTGACGTTAGGGTCTGGCGGAATCCATTCTTATGTATTACCCTGGGTTGCCTTACTCCCCATCATAGCACTTGTACTGCTCGAAGAGCGAGGCGCGTGGCTGTGGAGTATGATTGGTCTGCTCACCGTTTTTTATTTTCTCTCGTTCGAAACCAACCCGCTCCGCAAAGAATGGTTGATTACCAATAATAACCTGTGGATCTCTTCTTTACACGTTGGCCTGCTTTTTATTATCCTTATCCTCACCGCCATATTCGAGCGACAGCAAAAAAGATTGATAAAGAAAATTGAAGATCAAAACCACTCCCTGTTGGCATCGCAAGAAGAAATTATGCAACAGAGTTACACGGTCGAAAATCAGTACAAGTTGTTGAAAGATGCTCAACACTTAATCGATCAGCAGCACCTCGCGTTGCAATCTAAAAATGCAGAGCTTGAACATGAAATAGAAAAACGCACGAAAGACCTCTTAGAGTACACTCAACAACTAGAGCAGTTTGCCTTTATCTCTTCGCACAACCTACGTTCACCCATCGCCAGAATATTGGGCCTAGGAAATCTGTTGGATATCACCAATAACCCCGTAGACGTTAAGCTGATTCAAGAAAAACTGGTGCTCTCTGCCCGCGAACTTGATGGCGCAGTAAGAGATTTAGCCTTACTGCTTGAAGTTAAGAAAGGAAACACCGCCAGCTTCTCCACGGTAGATGTTCACCATGAATTGCAATCCGTAATTAGAAATCTAGAAAGAGATATTCAGGAAACTGGCTGCCGCATCGATATAGATGTAAAAATGATCGGGAGCATTTACACGATACGCCCTTACTTTATTAGCATCATTATCAACTTATTGAACAACGCTATAAAATACAGAGATCCACAGCGCCCTTTGTCAATTCAACTCTTTGGAAAGATGGAAAATGAATTGGCCTTCTTTTCTGTAAAAGATAATGGCATAGGCATTGACCTCTCAAAACACAGCAACAAATTGTTTGGCTTATATAGCCGCTTTCACACGCACGTGGACGGCAAAGGCATCGGATTATACCTTGTGAAAACGCAAGTGGAAATGATGGGCGGCAAAATTGAAGTCAATAGTGAAGTAAATCAGGGCACAGAATTTAGATTCTGGATCAAAGCATAAACAGCAGTGGAACTAATTACGCATAGAACCTTTTTCTTTTCTGCTAACAACCAAACACTAAATGTCCTGACAACAAATCCAGTGAAGTATTTGAAACGTGAGTAAAAACTTCCTCTGCGTATCTCCGCGTCCTCTGCGGTTAAGAATGCATTTAAACCGCAAAGAACGCGAAGGGGCGCAGAGATCACATATTAAGTATGTAGGCAAACATCAAAGGCGCTACGATCGTAGCATCACTCTCTACAATAAACTTCGGAGTGTGGATGTCTAATTTTCCCCACGTAATCTTTTCATTCGGCACGGCACCTGAGTACGAACCATAACTTGTTGTAGAATCACTGATCTGGCAGAAGTAACTCCAGA
>DPLR01000348.1 GCA_003541895.1 Cytophagales bacterium
TGCCAAACGCACCGTGCGTTGAGGTATGACTGTCGCCACACACAATCGTCATGCCCGGCAACGTTAAACCCAACTCAGGACCGATGATGTGTACAATGCCCTGATACGGATGACCGAGATCGTAAAGATCAACACCAAACTCCTGGCAATTTTTTCGCAGTGTCTCCACTTGATGGCGCGACAATGCTTCTTTGATCGGCAAGTGCTGATCTTTTGTTGGCACGTTGTGGTCGGCTGTGGCCGTGGTGCGCTGTGTGTTAAACACTTTGATCCCACGCTTGCGCAAGCCATCAAACGCCTGCGGACTCGTTACCTCATGAATAAAATGCCTGTCGATAAAAAGTGCATCAGGGTAGCCATCAGCACGCTTCACCACGTGCGCATCCCAGATTTTTTCAAAAATAGTTTTCGGTTTTTCGCTCACAACAAGTGTTAGTTTGTATGCTCAATCTTAAAACGCAAATCGCCCTGCCAGCGGATTTGCATTGACAGGGCGACTTGAATTATGTGAAGCAAAGATTAAAAAATTTAGTCCATGTTCTTTGCCGATGTAACAAAAAATTTTCTGTTACATACGGGTGTTAGTTTGAATTTGTGATTTACGTTTTAATCTCAATTCACCAATTGATAATAAGCAAAATAATAGTCTTAAAGAAATTTCCCTTACTCCTTATCCAATCAATTGCTCTTTGCAAAATATTAGGGTCATCATAAAATTTGCCGATGCTTGTGTTACAGCTACTACAGACCCAACCTCTAACGCTTCCATCAATATGACTATGATCTAACACAACATCATTTTGAAATCTTCTTATTTTCTTTCGATGGCAGATTGGGCAGGTAAATTCGTCACCAATTTTCGGTCGAGGAAACTTTACTTCATAAGCTTTCTTTTCATCAGGGTTGATTTTGATTATCTTTGGATAACAGTCCCTGCAAACTGGTCTTCTCAAAATCCGATTATTTTTACCAAACTGATTCTTTGCGAAAGCTTCGATTGGTTTTTCATTACCGCAGCTGGTACAAACTTTAGACCTGGGTTCTTCAAACGGAGGAATATCTTTGTCCTCTGGTTTTGACATAACGTAGCGTTGATAAATTTAAGATGCTCTCAATTCTCTTGTTGGCAATTTTGCAATAAGCTTCATTGATTTCACTTCCAATAAATTTTCTTCCTTCTAAAACACACATTTTCGCAACTGTACCACTTCCCATCATTGGATCATAAACAATGTCTCCGGCTTTGCTCCATGAAACGATATGATCTCTAGCAAGTTTTTCTGGAAATATTGCAGGATGTTCATGAGCAAATTCATCACTTGCAGAATGACCTTTTCCTATTCGATACTCCCAAACATTTGTCCTTCGACCAAATTCACCATAGCCACCTCTCTTTAACTGAAGCAACTCACCGTTCTGAAGTCTCTTCGTTCCATTATCTCCTTTTCTTGACTCCTTATTTTCACGGTCTTTAATTAAGTTAATGGTCTTTGGATAACCTTTACTCAATACAAACATGTATTCAAATGATTGCCAATAAGTATTGTTATTTCCAACTGCACCTCTTGGCGGTTTCAGATAAATCATTGTATCAAATAAATTAAACCCGCATTCTTTGAAGAAGAGAGCTTGCCGAAGACTCGTTCCGGTTTCGTTACCAGATACAGTAGCATCACCAACAATCCACACAACTACTCCACCAACTTTTGTAACCCGATAAAGTTCTTTTGCAATTTCTTCAAAATGAAAAGCATATCCATTAAACTCCGCCTTGTTACCCTGAATTTTGTTGTTGTAAGTCCTTAAATCATCATAAGGAGGTGAGGTAACAGTCAAGTCAATATAACTATCTGGCATCAGTGCCATTGTCTTGAGACAATTTTCGTTGTATATTTTGTTCTTGAGGATTTCCCTTTTCATTTAGTTTAAAAAATAATAGTTATAAAAATACGATAGACGATTTGCAATACCAAGAGTCGACAGTCCATAGTTTTTAAACCGGTGAATAACTCCATCACCACCTACAACAACGCACTCTCGGCAACCGATAAAGCCATTGCCAATCTGCTTGCCAAAGAGATCAGCAAAAATTTGCCCGAGGCAGAAAATAAAAACATCGTGAAGTGCAAAGAAAACTGGAGTGGATAAAAATAAATTTTCCTCAGTGGCTCTCGCTGTCCTCTGTGGTTAAAAGAAATCAAAAAACCACAGAGAACACAGAGTGCACAGAGAAATTCTCTACCCCAAACTGCCTGAATTATTTTTCAAGGTTAGAAACGTTTTAAAAGGTTTTCCTACATTGAACAATGAAGAAAATTTTAAGTGCGCTGCTCGTTGCCTTACTTATCTCGTGCGAGTACAAAGATCTGGCACCTAAAATTTGTTATCTCTCGACCGAGGCAAGCTACACAAGCTATTTGACCTACACCTACAACGACCAGAATGAAATCGTTACTTACACAGGGCCAAATATTGTTTCCTCGGTCGTTACCTATGAAGGAGGTAAAGTTGTTTCTGAATTAGATAATGATATCGTCTTAGTTACCTATACCTACGATAGCCACAACCGAATTTCAGTGTGGACAGAAACAGTTCAAGGCTATCCGCTGTACAATTCGCAAATAAAATTTTTTTACAACTCGTTTAACCAAGATACGCTGCAACAATATTTCCGGTACAACACAACCACCAACGAATATTATTTGCGCAAATATCTAAGGCGAGACTTTACTTCACCCAACAACAAAAATTATTCGCAGATCAGAACCTACGATGCCACCAATACATTGGCTTACACCGAAGATTTTGAGTGGGACAATCACCCCAACCCATATTTAAGCAATGTGTTTTTTCAAAACTCGCCTCCACCTACTAACAACATAACACGCTACACCCTCACGTTGCCCGGCTATGCGCCCGATGTAACAGACTTCATTTACACGTACAACAACCACGGATTTCCGGTGTATAAAAGAACCACGTTCTTTAACACCCTTGTTTCGCACTATACCTATACCAATTGTCAATAACTCCTTTATTCTAGTTGCCCGAAAAGAAACTTTTCGATGCGATAAGCATGTTATACGTATAAAAATATATGGAAGAAGCATGGCTTGAACGTTGGGACAAAAGGTATCGTGCAACAGAATACGCATTTGGCACACAGCCCAACCGCTATCTCGAAGAACAATTACGAAAATTTAAACCGGGCACAATTCTTTTTGCTGCCGAAGGCGAAGGACGCAACGCAGTTTTTGCAGCAACGCAAGGATGGAATGCTTTTGCGTTTGATATCAGCAGCGAAGGAAAAAAGAAAGCAGAGCAATTGGCACAGAAAAACAAAGTGCATGTAGATTATCAAGTAGGTGAATTGCCAAGGCTCAAGTACGAAGCAAACCAATTTGATGCTAT
>DPLR01000688.1 GCA_003541895.1 Cytophagales bacterium
TGTTTCCAGCATCTAAAAGCTCCATGGCACGGATGTTGATTTCGCCACATTTCAAACTAAGCCCCAAGAAATCATTAACACCCAAAGACTTGTCCAAGGTAGCTGCGAAAGCTTGATTAACAAACTCAAAAACTGCATCATCTCTTTTTCCCAACAAATACGCATGATAAGCATAAGCGGAGACGCCTTTTAATCCATATATTAAGAGCCAGCGCATCCCCTTCAAGTCAGGGTCTTCTAAGGGGTCAGCATTTACTCCAACCTGCTTTCCTTGGGTAGTTAATCCGTCTTTTGTCTTTTCTAGTTGCATATCTACTGGCCCCTGGAAAGCCACGTTGCCGCCGACTGATTGAACCTTTTCACGCAGAGCATCGCGAAGTTTTACAGCTTTACTTATGTAATCAACTATTGAGTCTGGGTCGAAATTGACATTTGTTAACGTTACAAAAGCAGCTTCACATATGAACACATTTAACTGCTCATCTTTGACGCCAACTTTTTGTCCTTCCAATGCTAACTGTGATAATCCTCTAAGCATGTAAATCAATAAATCCTGAAGTGCGGCGACTTCAGGGCTTTTTCCACAAATCCCATAGGTTGTGCAGCCTTTTCCCTGTGCGGTTTGTTCACACTGATAACAAAACATTTGACTCAAGATAATGCACCTGCGCAGTTAGACTTTACTTTTTTTTAACGTAAATAGCTTTCGCAGACGATCCCAAGTCAAAGCGAATGTTAAAGTCAAATAAGTTGATAACAAATGAAGACTTCTTCATATCACTTTTTGCAATAGAACAAGCGATGTTAACCCACATCGTGAAGCACACGCTCCAAATGCCCTGGAAAGACCCCGACTATTAAGCGATTACTGAAACAATTTGCAAAGGATGAGGGTTTAGAAGAGACCTACTATGTAAACCTAACCAAACTGCTTCATTCGTTGATGGCGTCTGGCTACGTTAAAGAAGCTAAATCAACCTAAGAAGGCTCCGAAGGCCAGGACAAATTATGAACTTTGTACGAAAGTGCATCTTGCCAGATTTCTCAAAGAAAACAGTATGCAGGAGATCTTGGATCAAGCTACAGACCGGCAAGCAGCACACATCTTACTTTGCTAAATGTTAGTTTATTCTAAAGAAACAAAAAGCACAAAACCCGGCAAGGATTAAGAAAATATACGTTCAGCTTCTATATACTCTATTGTGAGAGAATTTAATTACCCGAATATAGCCAAATAAACTAGGAGTCGAAAATCTAATTAGAGGTTGAGCTTGGGTAAAACTAAAGTAATATTTTTGTGCACTGGAAATTCGGCATGAAGCCAAATGGCTGAGGCTTTGCTAAGAGAATACGCCGACGATCATTTTGAGGTTTACAGCGCAGGATTTGATCCTAAACCCATTAACCCATTTACAATTAAGGTGATGCAGGAAATTGGAGTAGATTTGGGGTCTCATTATTCAAAAGATATCAGCCAATTTCTGGGCAAGACTCATTTCGGAATAATTGTAACGGTTTGCGCTAAAGCTGAAAAGAACTGCCCAACATTTCCCGGTGTGTCAACTCGTCTGTTTTGGCCTTTTGAAGACCCGGTTCAAACTGAGGGAACTGAAGAAGAAAAGCTGGCTAAATTCAGAGAAATTAGAGACCAAATCGACAGTAAAATCAAAGATTGGCTAAAAGAAAGAGGCATCCTAAAAACGGCTTAGATAGAGATAGAGCATGAAGCATAAAAGCATTTAACAAAAAAGAGATACTGTTCGTGAACTCTGAAGTGGAAAAAGAAATAGAAGTAATTAATGACCAATTGAGTGGTTTGTCACAGTGCGAGCCATGGACTTAGGCAATATTTAGCTGAAATGAGTCAAGAAGTTTCTCGCAACAGTCAAAATAAGTATAGATTTGCTTAGGAAACACGACATTGCCCTCGCCAGAACCATATCGCCGACGGAACGCGAGGTGGACAAGATGTACCTCGAGTTTCTCAACCGACTAATCAGTCAAGAGCAAGCAAACTGAAAATGCGCTGCGTCAGGTATCCTTGTCTCAAGATATTTTGAACGGATCGCCGATCATGCGGTCTGCATCTGCGAATCTATCGTCTACATTGTGACAGGCGAAAAATTAAACCTCGGCTAAATGGCTATGGCTAACGGGTAACTCAACTGTAACCAAAACGGGCGGGGATTATTCGTGGCTGGCGGAGAGGGATTTGGACCCTTGACCCCCAATAGAATAGAAGTTATTATTGTTCTAACTTTCAAATCCCTTGCCAGTTATTCTTTGAAAAGTTTTCCTTCTACTGAAAATAACAAGAGCAATAGCAATTATAATCACTATAATGCTGATGGGCAATAGGTAAAATGTTGGTTCTAAATGTGGTGCATTTCTATCATTTGGCGGTAGGTAAGGTGCTGTAAGTGTTGGCGTAAGAGATGGAGCTGTAGGGTCTATGAAAAAGACGATTCTTTGTATTGTTTGATATGGTTGTTGAGATGTAGGGCTTGTTTTTGTTGTCACAGCCAATGTTAACTCATGCTGACCTTCAGAAAGGGCAAGTAGACTTATGTTACCGTTAAAATTTTTCAAATCAGAACTCTTAGTGGAATCTAGGCGATAGTAGGACCAAAGAATCTCTTTATTTATTGTATATGTTAATGGGACTTGCGTAGTATTATAGGTTGTTTGATTTAGAGGCGAAATAATGAAGGCTGTGTAGGGTATTGCCAGAGTTGTATCTATAGTTATTGTTGAATTAATAATAGAGCTAATTGTTCCGTTAGAATTATGAGCATAGACTGCTATTGTGTGAACTCCGTTAGCCAAGTTTTCTATAGTTTTGTATACTGTAATTGGATAGACTGTATAGACAATACCGTTAACAGAATGGTTTTCTGCACGTATTCTGAAAGTCAATGTTGAATTGGCATTGTTATCTAAATTGTATGAAAAAGAGTCAATGTCTGTAACATTGTTTTGCGGATAAATTTTGAAGTTAATTACAACATTTGGAATATAGGTGAGTCCAGATGTTGGAGAGTAAACATGAAGTCCAGGTGCAAAAGTATACGGATTTGCTTCCACAGCTCCATATTGAGCTAAAGGGTCCATTAAGAAAACTATTACTAAAATCGCAGTCAGTATAACAAAGCTAAGGCTTGTTTTTTGCATTTTCTACCTTCATCTAAATAATTAACACAGTTAACGGCTTATAGTTCTATTCAAGGAACAAGCAACAAGGGAGTTGTTCCAAACTGGAACCCTCAAAGTTTCTTGGCTAAAAGTCAAACTAGTGGTGGAATCATTATTGTTGCTTGGTCCAGAAAAGTATCATTGGATTTTAAGGCAGCAGTAAAGGCAAACCCATGTACCTTGGAACTATCACCAAGATAATTCCAAATGCCGCCAACGAATTCTTTTGTTTCATCTGCCTTAATGTTGCCCAAAGAATATTGCTCCCCCATCGCAAAAGAACGGATAGTATTATTTTGGTTGGGAGCTGGTTCAAAGACATCTATTTCCCTACTTATTTCAAATGTGCTATTTGTAGTAAAGGTGATTGTTATGTTATCAACATCTGTTGCTCCATTGTTGGTATAGGTAAGATTGAACATATCAATCCAAACAACACCAACTGGGTTATAATAGCCATTAAGATTGAAGCTAGTTACTGTAACATTGATTATGGGTTTAGCAGAGGGACTTGGTGTATTGTCTAAGTAAATTGATAGTCCAATAATTAGAATAGCAACACCCAGAGTGACTGCAACTGCAACTAGAGCTATTCTATTCATAATCTCATCTTAAGAAAAATATCAGATAATAGCTTTTTTGTCCACATTTCTTTACTAAGATTAGTCAGAGAATCTTGACTAAGATTAATCAGCTTCTGGTTTTCTGCATGGGCAATACTTGCTGTGATTGGACTGTTTATGTTTTAGTTTTCCATCTTCAACAAAGATCAGGTGCCCACAGTTCTTGCATCTTAACCGACTATCAGGCTTACCCATAGTACCCTTTGATAGAATCCAGCATTCTTTATACTTTTGTTATTGAGATGAATGCTTTCTCCTAAGCACTAATAGAAGAGATAAAGTTGTCATGACAAATAGTGTAATGCCTAATGTTGCTGGGAACTCTGGAATTGAAGGTGCAGGAGTTAGAGTTGTAATAGGTGTTGGTGAGGGTGAAGGAAATGGAGTCACTGTAGGTGAAGATGTTGGTGTTTGAGCTGGAGAGACAAAGAAGTTTCTTTCCCAATGTCCTGACTGGTAAAACAAGGTGTTATTCGCTAAATATTGTCCTCCAAAATAAACCCAAACATTCCAGTTAGCTTGTGAGCCAAATGTTGGTATATTGAAAGTTATTTTTGCTATTCCATTGGAATCAGTTAAAATGTTTTTTTGGTCCCAAGGACCCCAACCACTAATACCTTGTTGTGGAGATACAATTCCCACAGATAGATTAGAGAAGACTTCACCTACTGGGGGAGCAGGATACATTTGTACTGTGATAGTGATTGGTTCTCCCTCAACAATATTATCCACAAAGATACCACAAGAAGTGCTAACAATTTCAACTTCAGCTTTGGCTGGTTGAAAAATCACCATGTTTGAGGCTACTATGATAACAACCAAAAGTGAAAAGTAACTCTTGCTTATACTATCCATACTTACTCATGGAACTTTTTTTAATAAAAGGCTATTCATCCAACTTTCTTAACTACCTTTAGTAAGTTTCTTGACTAAGCAACTATGACTACTCTATCCTGTGTCCGTGTTGCAAGCCAACTTGCAGAGAATTTCTTCTAACTTTTTCCTTTTCTTCTTTGCAAAAAGCAAAGTAGTCTACTCAAAAAGTGTTAAGCGGAGACAACGAAGGACTAATGTTTGGGAAATGATTGTGTGATGCATGCATCCAACTTCCAACACTCCTTTTCTTCCAAATGGGTGCAAGCATTACTTCCATACTCATTTCACTTCACAAACATTCCAAGCAGAAGTCTATTGATTGATAGAATCTGGTAAAGATTCGGGTATAAATTTGAAAAACCAACAAATAGTCTTAAATATAAAAAGAGTGTGAAAACCTAAATTCAAAATAGTAGGCGAG
>DPLR01000499.1 GCA_003541895.1 Cytophagales bacterium
TAGTTTTGTTTTCATAATTTAGTTTCGGTGTGTGGGACAGAACGCAGCAGGTCGCTAAAGCCATTCCTTCGTCATTTGGCTTTAGCTCCTAAACCGGCGCTACGTCACATGCACTAGGCGTTGTAGGCCATTTTTTCTGGACAACTTGGACATATTTGAACCATACGAAGTTGAAATCAAAACAGGTCGGACTCGATATGAGTTAATTGAACGACTTAGTGAAAGAGCATCCTTCATGGACAGCAAATTTTTCATCGACACCGAACCCTTCGGATTTATTCCAGGATCAAAAGTCATTGGAGAGATTAGAGACACGGACGACTGGACGATTGTCTACTTTAAGATCTACGCGACAAAGTTTATCAGGTATTTCTCGTACTTATGGTTAGGAGGCGTTGGACTAGCTCTTTTGACTTTCATAATAAAATCGTTGATGAATTGGACTTATAGTTCAGACATTCATTCGACAATTATCTTCGGCATTGTTGGATTTGTCATAGCTCAATTAACTTTTCGGACATCAGCGGACAAACAAGAAGAATCAATTAGACAATTAATTAGGAATTGAAAAAACGGCCTACAACATTGTGTTTATGTCATCACAGGTGTCTCGCGGATAAAACCTCGATTTCATGTTTGAAAAAGAGTGGATCAAAAATTCAGTTTTAAATCAATGATCACTTACACGAAAGTGAAGTTTCTTGATTTATTCTTCAATGACAATTGTCACTGCCACAACCAAGTTTTGAATAAAAAAACCTCAGGATCAGTATCCGGAGGTTCTAATTTCAAAGAAACAATTGCTTGGCGAGTTAAGCCTGATAAAGTTTTTCGTAATACTCTTCGAGCATTCGTTTTACCGCAAACTCTTTGTGGGTGGTGAGCACACTTTGCTTCATCATTTCAACCCACTTCTTTTTGTCTTTGTAATAGGTAGGCAAAACTTCACCGAGAAGCACTTTGTAAAGCGCTTTTTGATCGTGCTCGTCCAGCGCTTTTTCATCTGCGTTTTCGTAGCCATCGCCAATCTGCCAACCGTTTACTCCGTGCTGACAAGCTTCAGGCCACCAACCATCGAGGATACTCAAATTCAAAACGCCATTCATCGCAGCTTTCATTCCGGATGTACCACTGGCTTCTTGTGGCCTGCGCGGGTTGTTGAGCCATACATCAGAGCCACGCGTAAGCATGGCACCGATGGTCATGTCATAGTTTTCAAGGAACACCACCGACTTCGGATATTTCTTTGTGAGCGCCACAATGTTGGCCACAATTCTTTTTCCACCGTCATCGAGCGGGTGAGCTTTTCCAGAGAATACGATTTGGAGTTGACCACCCTTGAAGAGTTTATCAACTTTTGATTTATCGCAGAAAATAAAATCGCTACGCTTATAAGGAACTGCTCTGCGCGAAAATCCGATGAGCAGGGCATCTTGTTTCAGTTTAACACCGGTTCGTTCATAAATAAAATTAATGAGTGTTTTCTTATTCGCCTGATGCAGCTTCCAAATGTCGTTTGAATTTTGCTGGGCTGCTTTCACGATGTTTTTGTCAACCCACGTTGGCAAGTGAATAGCGTTGGTGATTGGAATAATTTCCGAGCGGTCTTTCACATTCTTCCACATCTTGTTGGCTGTGACTGCATGAAGCTTGGCAACCGCATTTGATTTCTTCGACATGCGAAGTGCCCCGACCGTCATATTGAAGGGTGAACCACCGATCTTCTTTAAGCTACCTTTATTAAACACACCATTATCAGCGCCCATATACAATAACCGATCGATGTAATGTGATTCATTGCCTTGAATGATTGGCGTATGAGTGGTGAACACAATTTCTTTTCTTGAAGCAGCAAGCGCATCATCGAAGCTGTTGCCCTTGGCTACTTTTTCGCGAACCAATTCAAAGCCAGCGAACAACGCGTGGCCTTCGTTGAAGTGATAAACATCCACCGGAATATTCAAAGCACGAAGCGCTTTCACGCCACCAATGCCCAATACCATTTCTTGCGCGATGCGCTCTTCTCCAAACCAACCGTAAAGTTGACCGGTAATCCAACCATCTTCATTGCCGGGTACATCGGTATCGAGCAAGTAAAGAGGAGCGGTGCCATACTTATCGCAGAGCCATACTTTGCATTTCACTTCGCGCTTTCTGATGGTAACAGAAACAGTAACGCCCGTATCTTTCAAAAATGGATATTCATAAATAGGGTAGGTGTCAATCGCTTTTCCGGCAGCGGTGATCTGCTGGTCAGAGTATCCTTGTTTCCATTTGATGCCAATACCAACAATAGGAAACTTATGATCTTTGGCGCCTTTCAGATAATCACCGGCTAGGATACCTAATCCACCGGCATACATTTTAAAATCACTTTGAAGAGCATACTCCATACAGAAGTAAGCAACACGAGGTAGAGAGTTTGAGGCCATAGGGTTTTATTGAATAAGTTTGAAATATCGAAAATCCATTTTAGAAATCGTAAGGATCGCTTCAGATTTTGGAATATAATTTCAATGACAATAACGCACGTTAGTAATTACAGTCTTTGCGACCGATAGAACAAACGATGTAGGTACTCGATCTACTGATTAGAATAAACCTTTTGCCCAAATTTATTCACCATGATATGAATATTCTTTGAGCCACCCACCAATGACTTTGTATCCAGCTCATCCATGGTGCCTTCAGCACCGAGTAAGTTG
>DPLR01000158.1 GCA_003541895.1 Cytophagales bacterium
CGATTGGTATTGTGGTGGATGATGCCATTGTGGTAGTGGAGGCCGTGCACGCAAAAATGGCTGAAGAACATTTGTCGCCCTACCGTGCGGTGCAGAAAGTATTAGGCGAAATAAGCGGAGCCGTTATCGCTATTACTTTGCTGATGACGGCAGTGTTCGTTCCCATTGCTTTTATGTCAGGACCCGTAGGTGTATTCTACCGACAGTTTTCCATTACGATGGCAAGCTCAATTATCCTTTCGGGTTTGGTAGCTCTTACACTTACTCCCGTGCTGTGCGCGATGATCCTAAAAAATACGCATGGCAGGCCTCGCAAGAGAAATTTATTGAACCGCTTCTTGGATTCATTTAATGCAGGGTTCGAAAAACTTACGGGGCGTTATGTTTGGTTGTTGCAACGCATAGCCAAAAGACGAGCGGTAACTGTAGGTCTTTGGATTTTATTTACCATAGGCATTTACTTCATTGCCGAACATTTACCTGCAGGTTTTATTCCACCGGAAGATCAAGGGATGATTTATGCAATTGTGCAAACACCCCCTGGCTCCACCCTAGAGCGGACCAACGACATCTCACGACAGCTACAAGAAATTATTCAAAAAGTAGAAGGCGTGCAATCAGTCTCTTCTATTGCTGGTTACGAAGTGCTAACGGAAGGACGTGGATCTAATGCTGCAACTTGTTTGATCAATTTGAAGCCTTGGTCGGAAAGAAAACATAACGTTCAAGATATCACCATTGAGTTAGAAGAAAAAGCAAAAGAGTTGCCAGGTGCTACAATTGAATTCTTCGATCCACCAGCCGTGCCAGGCTTTGGTGCAGCCGGTGGTTTTGCTTTGCAGCTGCTCGACAAAAACCCTGATGGAACGTATGAAGATTTGGAGAGAGTGAAAAATGAATTCATGGATGCACTCAGCAAACGCAAGGAACTCACTGGACTATTTACCTTTTTCAGTTCGAACTATCCGCAATACGAAATCGAAATAGACAATCAACTTGCCATGCAGAAAGGTGTCTCCATTGGCAATGCCATGAATACACTTTCCATTTTTGTGGGTAGTACGTATGAACTCGGCTTCATCAAATACCAACGCTTCTTTAAAGTGTTTGTGCAAGCTGCCCCTGAGTTCAGACAACTGCCGCAAGATGTTTTGAATCTATGGGTGAAGAATGACCGCGATGAAATGGTTCCGTTCTCCTCCTTTATGAAAATCAAGAAGAAACAAGGGGCGAACGAAATCAACCGTTATAATATGTACAACACGGCCGCTATCCGAGGAGGTCCCGCCAAAGGGTACAGCTCGGGTGAAGCCATTGCTGCGGTGAAAGAAGTGGCTGCCAAAATTTTACCGCGTGGTTTTGATATCGACTGGGCTGCACTTTCGTATGATGAAGTGAGACGTGGCAATGAAGCGATTTATATTTTCTTGATCGTGCTAGGTTTCGTGTACTTGGTGCTTGCCGCACAATACGAAAGTTTCATCATTCCTTTGGCAGTGGTGCTCTCGTTGCCTGCCGGAGTTTTTGGTTCTTTCATGTTGATTAAATCCATGGGGCTTGCCAACGACATCTATGCGCAAGTGGGGTTAATCATGCTCGTAGGTTTGCTAGGAAAGAATGCCGTACTGATTGTGGAGTTTGCTGTTCAGAAAAACCGACAAGGAGCTTCCATACTTGAGGCTGCTATTGAAGGAGCCAAAGTACGTTTCCGCCCGATCTTGATGACCTCGTTTGCGTTCATCGCAGGATTGATCCCGTTGGTGATTGCACACGGAGCAGGTGCCATTGGTAACCGTACCATTGGTTCTTCTGCTCTCGGAGGTATGCTTTTCGGAACCGTGTTCGGAGTTATCATCGTGCCCGGTTTGTATTACATCTTCGGCAAGCTGGCTGAGGGACGTTCGCTGATCCGTGATGAAGAAAAAGATTCGCTCAGCGAAGGCATCGTTCATAAAGTAGATCATTTCCCCACAACCTCTGAAAGTGATGACCATGCGCATTAAGATTATTAAATACCTAACCATAACTTTTTTTCTAACTCTGCTTCATACCGGTTGCATTGTGCCATCGGTTGTTCAGAAAAAAGAAAACAAGACTACTCCGAATGGTTTCGCTTCGAAGCAAGACACCGTCAACACGGCCAAGATCAATTGGAGAAAATTCTTCACCGATCCGAACCTGATTGCCTTGATTGATACTGCTTTGAGAAAGAATCAGGAACTGAATATTATTTTGCAAGAAATCAACATTGCACAAAATGAAGTGAAAGCCCGGAAAGGAGCCTACATTCCATTTGTAAATGTAGGAGGCTCTGCTGCTGTAGAAAAGACCGCGCGTTATACACGTAATGGTGCCAACGATGCGAATACGCAAATTGCCCCGGGAAAAGATACCCCCGATCCATTAGCCGATTACATGATTGGTGTGAACATGGCTTGGGAAGTGGATATATGGAAGAAACTTCGCAATGCGAAGAAGTCTGCCGTGTTCAGTTATCTTGCTACCACCTCTGGAAAAAATTTCATGGTCACTCACTTGATTGCTGAGATTGCAAACTCGTATTACGAGTTGATGGCATTAGATAATCAGCTGGAGATTTTGAAAAGAAACATCGAGATTCAAACCAATGCCTTGGAAATTGTTCGTCTCGAGAAATTAGCAGCGAGAACTACCGAGCTTGCCGTGCGCAGGTTTGAAGCCGAAGTATTAAAAAATCAGAGCCGCATTTTCTATGTTCAGCAGAGCATTAAAGTGATGGAGAATAAAATCAATTTCTTGATCGGTAGATTTCCTCAGCCAATTCAAAGAAATTCTGCTTCATTTATTTATTTGCTGCCCGATAGCATCAAGGCAGGGATTCCCTCTCAACTATTGCAAAATCGCCCTGACATTATTCAGGCTGAGCTGGAACTTGAAGCTGCAAAGCTCGATGTAAAAGTAGCGAAGACTTACTTTTACCCTACCTTTAATATCATTGGTACTGTGGGCTTCGAGGCTTTCAACCCAAGCTATTTGGTGAGCAAACCGGAGTCGATGATGTTGTCGCTGGCTGGTGGTTTGTTTGGCCCACTCATTAACAAGAATGGAATTAAAGCCGCTTACTATTCTGCCAATGCTCGACAAATTCAGGCTGCTTTTAATTACGAGCGCGCTATTCTTACAGGCTACATTGAAGTAGCTAATCAGTTATCTAATATTGACAACCTGAAGCGCAGCTATGAGTTGAAAGAGAAACAAGTGGAAGCACTCACAGAGTCAATTGATATCTCGACTCGTCTTTTCCGGTTTGCGCGTGCAGATTACATGGAAGTTTTATTAACACAACGCGATGCCCTCGAATCCCGATTCGATCTTGTTGAAACGAAAAAGCAACAAATGAATGCCATGGTAAATATCTATCAGGCATTAGGTGGCGGATGGAATTAATTTAGTTTTAGTTACCTGAAAATTTTGGTCGGTTCGATTAGCCCAAACTAATCGGCCGACCATTTTTATTTGTCTAGAATTAAAATTCGATCAAATTGAAATTCGAAAAATAACCGAATACCCTGAAAATTTGCCTCGCATTAAAAAAAGACAAACGAAACAAGCCTGTTTTCTATTTTTACCTTGACTTAAATTTTTACACATGAGAAGAATCTACCTTTTGTTTTTAATGGTTTTAGTGCTTGGCAGTATTCAGGTCTTTGCACAAACGGAAGATCCTGTAATTGCAGCGATCATCAAAGAAGCCAACGAGAATTCACAATTAGAAAAACTTGCTCATGAATTATTCGATAAGATTGGGCCGCGCTTGGTGGGCACACCCCAAATGCAGCAAGCGCATGATTGGGCTGTTACAAAATATGCAGGCTGGGGCATCGCTGCTAGAAACGAAAAGTGGGGCGAATGGCGCGGATGGGAACGCGGCATTTCGCACATTGATATGGTATCACCACGGGTAAAAACATTGGAAGGCACTCAACTTGCGTGGTGTCCGAGCACCAATGGCAAAGCCGTGACAGCGGAAGTAATTATTCTACCCGACCTCACCGATTCTCTAGCATTTCAAAAATGGCTTCCCTCAGTGAAAGGAAAGTTTGTAATGATTTCAATGAATCAGCCTACGGGCAGACCAGATTATAACTGGGAAGAATTTGGAACCAAGGAATCGTTCGAGAAGATGAAGAAAGACCGAACCGAACAAACCGAAGCTTGGACTAATCGAATTAAAAAAACAGGCAAAACAAATAAGACGTTACCTGTAGTGCTGGAGAAAGCCGGAGCAGTTGGGATTGTTACCTGCAATTGGTCAAGGGGATTTGGCGTGAATAAAATTTTTGATGCTTACACAAAAAAAATACCGACCGTAGACATTGCTCTTGAAGATTATGGAATGTTATATCGCCTTACAGAAAACGGAACGACTCCAAAAATCAGTGTGCTCACCGATTCAAAAGACAAAGGAATCGTACCCACGTACAACACGTTGGCCGAAATCAAAGGAGGTGAAAAAGCAAACGAATATGTAATGCTCTCGGCACACTTTGATTCATGGGATGGAGGTGCAGGTGCTACAGATAATGGCACAGGAACCCTCACCATGATGGAAGCCATGCGCATCCTGAAAAAAGTTTATCCCAATCCAAAGCGAACCATCTTAGTTGGTCATTGGGGAAGTGAAGAGCAAGGCCTCAATGGTTCTCGTGCTTTTGTTGAAGACCATCAGGAGATTGTCCAGAATTTACAAGTGCTCTTCAATCAAGATAATGGTACCGGCCGTGTGGTAAATATTTCGGGACAAGGTTACTTGCATGCGTATGAATTCATTAGCCGTTGGCTGAGCAAAGTTCCTGAGAAATACAAAGAGAAATTAGAAACGCGCTTCCCTGGCACACCGGGCGGAGGTGGCTCTGACTTTGCTTCGTTCGTTGCCGTTGGCGGGCCCGGATTTTCATTGAGCTCTAACAGCTGGTTGTATGGAAGCTACACCTGGCACACCAACCGCGACACGTATGATAAAATTGTGTTCGATGATGTGCGCAACAATGCGATACTCACAGCAATCTTAATTTATCAGGCAAGCGAAGATGCCGCAAAAACACCACGCGATAAAAGTGTGATGCCATTCAATTCAAAAGGTGAACAAAGCAAATGGCCCGAGCAAAAGAAAGCTACGCGTAAAGGTGGAGTCGATTAATTTCTTTCAGGTATCTTTGCGGAAATTTTTTCGAATGCCAAACTCTACAACGTGCCCAAAATGCCAATCACTTTATGGTTACCCAACTGGTTCATCAATGATGTGCCCAGAGTGTGGCCATGAATGGAACCCAGAGGAAGTAACAGAAACTGCAATTACCGTTTCGCCAGAAGGTGAAGGGCTCATAGTAAAAGATGCCAATGGCAATCTGCTGCAAGATGGTGATACGGTTGTCCTGATAAAAGATTTACCAGTGAAAGGAGCCCCGAAACCGATCAAAGCTGGTACGAAGGTGAAAAACATTAAACTCACCGATGGCGATCACAACATCGATTGCAAAGTGGATGGCTTTGGTGCCATGGCGTTGAAATCAATCTACGTTCGTAAAGGATAAGACATTTTGCCTAACGATCGGATTTGATCAATTGAAAATGATCCGTTAGTTTGATGTCTCTGGAAGAAGCTCCGATCATCAAATCAAAATCACCCGGCTCTACAATTAATTTGGCTTCGCTATCGTAGAAACTGAGTTTTTCTTTTGCGATTGTAAATTTGATCTGAGTTGATTCGCCCGCTTTCAGTTTTGCCTTGTAAAAATCTTTCAACTCTTTAATCGGCCGAACCACAGAACCGACTTTATCTCTGATGTATAGCTGTACAATTTCCTCGCCATCCACTTTTCCAACGTTGGTTAGTGTGAATGAAACTTCAATAGAACCATTCTCATTCATCGACTTTGAACTCAACGAAAGATTTTTATACTCAAATTTGGTGTAGCTCAATCCATAGCCAAATTCATACTGCGGATAAATTGAAATGTCGAGGTAAGAAGAATTATAAAAACGATTTTTGTCGTCAACAGCTGGTCTTCCCGTATTGAAGTGATTGTAATAAATTGGAATTTGTCCAGCGCTACGTGGAAAAGTGATTGGTAATTTGGCTGAAGGATTATAATCGCCAAATAACACATCGGCAACAGCATTACCAGCTTCGCTGCCCAACCACCAGGCATATAAAATGGCATCGGCTTGTTGTGAAACATTTTCTAGCGCCCAGGGGCGACCCGTGTTGATGAGGACAACAATTGGGTTGCCAGTAGCCCTCAACTCCTTCAGCAGTTCTT
>DPLR01000624.1 GCA_003541895.1 Cytophagales bacterium
TACCAGTCATCAAAACCGACCACGGTTCCACTTCGAACAAGCGGCTGACAAAAATCCAATGCCTGAATCGAAGATTCGTATAAATCACAATCTATGTGGAGAATGGATGCGGCTTTTAGATCTAGCTTGCGCATGGTTTCCGCTGTTAGTGTATCCTTATACCATCCTTCTGTGATTTCAATTTTTTTAAATGACAGTCCCGCCTGCTTAAGGTTTCGTTCAAACTCAGGCCTGGAACAATAACACTCCCCTCCTTTGAATCCATTGATCTTACGGTCTATTTCATTGGGAGCCGGAATACCCTCAAAAGAATCAAAAGCAAAAAAACGCATCTTATCCCAAACTTCTGTTTTCCCCCAAAAAAACTCAAACGACTTATAGGCCTGAATAAATGACTTTCCCTGAAAGACCCCGAATTCAAGGTAGTCACCCGAAAAGCCCATAGCCGTCTGCATTTCGATTGCTTTATGAAATATGCTGTCAAAAGAATACTTCTTAGTACCTAAGACTTTAATCGCCATCTTTTTTATCATCATCTCAATTTTTTAATGAATTAATTGTACAAAACTATTTGATTCGCCACCACTAGCAATACAGATAAATAATTATTATCAGAACCTGATCGGCCATTCTTTGGCTTCAATTTCTAAATGATTTAAGTATATCCATAACTGAAAATATCGCTTTGTCCATATTATAATACTCCCACTCGGCAAACCGCCCGCTTAGGTGAAAACGATATCCGCTTAAAATGTTTTTAATGCGTGATATCCTTGCCCTCGTATCTTCACTTTGGATGACGTACGAGTTCGGCTCGTAGTTAAAATCGATAGGGGCAAGATTCCCCGGCAAGGAAGCTATCTCTGCTTTCATGACACGCTCATCGACATGCCCCGAAAATTCCACCACACAACTTTTCCGTTTTCCTTTTGCATTGTTGCTTGCACTGAAGTTGCCGGTATAAATAATCCGGTGTGCCCGTGTGTTCCCGTCCGGAAGATAGAGCCACGATACATCCGTATCATCCGTCTCACACAACAAATTGCTAGTTCCGTTACTTCTCAGATTTGACACACCGCCAAGTTCATGCTGTAATTCACGGTCATCGATTGACATCAGTTCAGAGAGTTGCCGTACATCGCCCGTAAACACAATGGAGTCGAAGGTGTTCGTTTCATTAGTCGTCCAGATTCCACTTTTAAATTCCAGTTTTGTGATCTCCCGGTTGCACTGTATGTCCAATCCGGTGGCAAGCCGTTCAATGATAAATTGCGAACCGCCCTGCCGTGGGTAATAGAAAGTACTGTGCACCATGGATGATTCCTCCTCGCGCAGAAGGTTGCTCAACAGCACTTGTTTGATGTTGGGCATGGGAAGTTTTCCTTCCAGCCAACCGAGTGGTACTTGAGATAAATCGGTGTTCCAGATCTTCCGGTTATAGGGCTCGAAGTATAATTGGTAAAGGGTGGAACCGAAATTACCTTTCAGAAAATCGGCAAAGTCAGAATAAGAAAATGGATCTTTCTTTCCGCCAGGACCGATGGTAAGAAAGTCAGCCAGAACGGATTCAATTATTTCCTTATCCAACTGATACAAATAGTTTTCAATCGGATACCCGATCACTTTTCCCTTCAACAAAATCTTTGCGTTTCTGCGCGCGGAAATAAATTCCTTTTCCTTGTCAAAATAGGACCAGAACCAATCCCTTACTTCTTTGTCTTTGGCATTGAAGATATGCCCACCCGTTCGATGAAAAAGGTGTCCATCCACTACATCGCAACGAACAAGTCCACCTGGCTTAGTCCCTTTTTCAAAAACAGTAACTTCATGCCCTTTGTCTTGAAGCATTCTTGCAGCACTTACACCTGAAATACCCGCACCAATCACCGCAAACTTCATCTTAATTCGTTCAACATTGACTTAAAATGTTCAAAGGTTTCCGGGCGGTCGAGTGGGCCATCTGCCGGCTGCCAATTCGTTTGTGTAATAATCCTTCCCGCCTTCTGGTAAATACGATACAAAAAATAATAGACTTCATTGCGCCATGAATTTCTAAAAGTAAAATCGTCTTTCGAAATCAAATACTTGATGTATCCGGCTCTTATTCCCTTACAAATTGATGCCGTTAGAAAAGATACATGATCTCTTTTTAATTGATCAATTATGAGATCAAAGGCGTGGATACCGTCTTTCGTCCGGTCGTTGGCGGCCGTTTGTTTATTGGTTATTTGCACGCCATGTTGCCGGTAAAAAACGCATGATCTTCTTTCATGCGCAGCATGCTTCACCACTTCACCGATCCGGTACCAATACTCTTTATCTTCGTGCGTCATTAAGTCCGTACGCCACGCTCCTGCCCGCTCCAACGTAGCTCTCCTAAACAAACACGACTGCGTAATCGTACACCACCCCTTCGCCACCACTTCATGAAGCGGTTTTTCCGGCAACGGAGAATACTGCAGGATTACATCACGTTGTTCCCATCCGTCATCCGTTTCTTCTGCCATTACGTAAGGTCCGTAAGCAAAGTCAGCCTCCTTATTTTCATCGAGTAGGCTTGCCTGCACTTCCAATTTGTTGGGAGTCATCAAATCATCCGAATCAAAAAACTGAATATAGTCTCCCGTGGATGCAGAGAACCCTGCGTTACGTGCAGCGCCAGGTCCACTGTTTTTTTGTTGAATCCATTTTATCCGGTCACCGAATGTTTTCAACACATCAACAGAAGAATCAGTCGATCCGTCATCAACAACAATAATTTC
>DPLR01000226.1 GCA_003541895.1 Cytophagales bacterium
TCGTCATTACTTCAGTGATCATCGGATCGATTTTTACGATGGCACTAGCTATCTGGAATAAAGAATTTGTCTCTTCCTATATTTCAAAACTGCAAGAACAGATGACGCAGTTTCCAAAAGAGATTATTGAAAGCGTAGGTAAGGAAGTTTATCAACAACAATTGGCAAAGTTGCCAACGACAACTGCATTTGACCTCGCCTCCGATTACTTTTTGAAAAGTATGATTATCGGTCTATTTTTGGCAATCATTATTTCTGTAATACTTCGAAAACAAACTCAACCCCAATAATTATGGAAGAAACAGCAAAACCCACAGTTACCACACGCTCAGTTGGAATCCGATATGGATTGTTCATGGGCGTAATTTCGATTGCGTATTTCCTTATCTTGAACTTGCTTGGTGTCGATATGACGCAAGGCATTGGCCGATGGGCGAGTCTGATCTTTAATGTCGCAATCATTTTCTTAGCACATAAATACTTTAAAGACAATGGCGATGGATTTATGTCTTTTGGCCAAGGCTTTGGTATTGGATTTTGGATTGCTTTGATTTCTTCCGCAATATCGAGCGTGTTTACTTATGTCTACATAAAATTTATTGATGCTAGCTTTATTCAACAGGTTATGGATAAAACACGCGAGTCAATGGAAGAAAAAGGCAACTTGTCTGATGAGCAAATCGATCAGGCGATGCAAATGACCGCCAAATTTATGACTCCTGAATCTATGTTGATTTTCGGACTAATTGGAGGCTTAGTAATTTTGTGCATTGTCTCTCTTATCGTTACTATCTTCACTCAGAAGAAAAACCCTGATCCTTTCACCAATTAATTTGAATGTTGGATATCTCGTTAATCATTCCTGCTAAGGACGAAGGAGAATCGATACCTGAACTGACACAATGGATAAGCCGTGTGATGCAAGCGCACGGCTTTTCGTATGAAGTAATTTTTATCGATGACGGAAGTACCGATGCAACTTGGGATGAAATTTTGAAGGCAAGCGAAACCAACGCATCGGTCAAAGGATTAAAGTTCAGTCGCAACTTTGGTAAAGCAGCCGCGCTGCACATGGGTTTTAAAGAAGCGCAGGGCGAAGTGGTCATCACCATGGATGCCGACCTGCAAGATAGTCCCGATGAAATCCCTGAACTTTATAAACTGATCAAAGAACAAAAGTTTGATATTGTTAGTGGCTGGAAAAAGAAGCGCCACGACCCGATCTCAAAACGATGGCCTTCCAAATTTTTTAATGCTGTGGTGAGCCGGATGTCGGGCATCAAATTACATGATTTCAACTGCGGACTAAAAGCGTACAACTTAATAGTAGTGAAAAATATTTCCATCTATGGAGATATGCACCGCTATATTCCGGTGATTGCAAAGTGGGCGGGCTTCTCAAAAATAACGGAGAAAGTAGTTGAGCATCGCGAGCGAAAATTTGGTCAGAGTAAATATGGATGGAAGCGTTTGGTGAGTGGTTTTCTCGATTTACTCACGCTGATGTTTGTCGGAAAATTTTCGCGCAAGCCCATGCATTTTTTCGGCACCATGGGTATCATTTCATTCTTGCTCGGGTTTATTTTCACCATTAAAATCCTGTGGGATAAAATTGATTCTTCTTGGATTTCAAAAGTGCCAATGAAGCGGGATGTTACTGAACAGCCTATTTTTTATTTAGCTTTAGTGGCTATCGTTATTGGTGTACAATTATTTCTTACCGGCTTTATCGCTGATCTATTAGCAAGGCAATCTGCATCCAAAAGAGATTATCTGGTTATCGAAAAAATCTGAGCTTATCTCGCCTCCTGACGAAAATCATTAGTCGTTTCATCGCACGTCATGCCAAGGCGCGTTTTTGAGTGATAGTTTCATGTATTCAAAAAACTCACAGACATGAAAACGATAGACTTGGATATGCCCGTAGCGAAAGTCGCTAATGCTAAGGATGTAAAGTATGTTTTTTCTTTTCACGAGGGTGACGGCAAAGACAAACAACTCCTCGGAGGCAAAGGCGCTAACCTTTGCGAGATGACACAGATTGGGCTAAACGTACCGCCCGGATTTGTGATCTCAACCAAGGCATGTTTGGAATACTTGGATTCACCTGCGCGCGAACTTCCACCTACATTGATGAAAGATGTGAATGAGCACATCTATGAAATGGAAGCTACAACTAAAAAAGTTTTTGGTGATCCAGTAAATCCATTGTTGGTATCTGTTCGCTCGGGTTCAGCCATGTCAATGCCTGGCATGATGGACACCATTTTAAATCTCGGGTTAAATAAAGAAACGTTGCAAGGATTGATTCGTCAAACCAAGAACGAACGTTTTGCATACGATGCTTATCGCAGATTCATTCAGCTTTTTGGAAAAGTGGCCTTGGGTGTACCTGATGAAAAATTTGATAAGCATTTTGAAGAAGTGAAAAGGAAAGCAGGTGTAAAAGTGGATATCGGTTTGAATGCGGCCAATCTGAAAGAAGTTAGCGAGCGGTTTTTGAATGTGGTGCACGAAACGTTAGGCAAACCGTTCCCTGAAAATGTTTATGAGCAATTGGAGATTGCGATCAAAGCAGTTTTCAATTCGTGGATGGGCAAGCGTGCTATTGATTATAGAAGAGAATTTAAAATTACGCCAGACATGGCCAACGGTACTGCCGTGAATGTAGTGACGATGGTGTTTGGCAATATGGGAAATGACTGCGCCACGGGCGTGGGCTTCACGCGCGATCCCGGCACCG
>DPLR01000694.1 GCA_003541895.1 Cytophagales bacterium
ACTGATTCAACGAATGATGTATTGACATTTACCTGGAGTGAGCCAAAATTTTCGGCAGGCTTAAGCCAGAGTAAATTCACTGTTTATGTATCACCAAGTGGGAGTGGGTTCTCCTCTTACTTGACCAAGAGTTTTACTGATGCTCTTACCGGCTCTTTGCTTGGAAAAGAGCTCAACCAAATGGCGTTAAGATTAGGGGGAACTATTGGCCAACCTATTGATCTTGATATGAAAGTAGTGGCTTCGTTGAACAACAACAATGAAGTAAAGAGTTCTACACCTGTTAAGATCACAGTAACACCGTATTCTGATTTGCAGTTGACTAATGCGCTTTCAAACAGCATTGTTACTGCACCCGCTACGTATGCGAGTGTGGCTGCTACGCTTAACTGGAACCGTGGTTTTATCGGTTATGAAGGCACAGTTACTTATCAGTTGCAATATGCCAAAGGCGGAACGAATTTCGCTTCACCTACCGTGGTATCCGAAACTTCTAGAACTCAATCGTACACCCAAGGCGATTTGAATACAACTGTAGCTGTTGATTATGGAACAGCAATTGGCTCGGTCGGTACTATTGATTTTAGGATTGTTGCAACCAATGGTGCATCTCAAGTCATTTATTCAAATGTGTTGACGTTGAGTGTTACAACCTCAAAGGTAGTTCCTAAATATACGCCTCCTGCTCACTTGTACATTGTTGGTGGAGCAACTCCTGGTGGGTGGAGTAATCCTGTAAACACACCGACTCAAGAACTAACACAGATTGATGAAAATACTTTTGGAGCGATTCTTCAGTTAACTGGCGGTCAAGCGTACGATTTCCTACCCGTGAACGGTAGTTGGTCTGACAAATACAATGTAGCAAGTGGCTCTGCTAACCCAATGGGTGATGCATTTCAACCAAGCACTGGCCCAGGTAGCGACATCCCTGCACCTGCTAACTCAGGTGTATATAAAATCATAGTTGATTTTGTGAAAGGCACGTACACTTTAACAGCGTTGGCATCAAATCCGATTCCTGCGAATTTATTTATTGTTGGCGATGCAACCCCTGGAGGTTGGAGCAACCCAGTTCCTCTTCCCTCTCAGCAACTGGTGCAAATCACCAATGCTGATTTTCAACTTTCTCTTTCAATGACAGGAGGTAAATTTTATGATTTCCTTCCCGTAAATGGAGATTGGAGCAATAAATTTAATGTAGCTAATAAAACTGTTGCAAACCCAGCTGGCGATACTTTCCAAGCAAGCACTGGACCGGGCGATGATATACCGGCTCCGGCTGCGAGTGCGACTTATTTAATCGATGTGAATTTTCTCACGATGAAATATAAACTGCAATAGGTTAATGGTTTGAATAAAAAAAATCAGGGGCTTCGGCCCCTGATTTTTATTTTTAAAATTCTTAAAATTGAATAGTGATGAAGAAATTGATTTGTATTGTCTGGCTTATGATTTTGTTTTTTGTTGAAGTGAAAGCTCAGAAGGTGACTCTGGATCCTACTATTACTCCAGCACTTTTTAAATACAATGATCAGATCACGGTAACGTACGATGTTACTGGAACTTCATTGGCATCTCTTACCGATGCATGGGTTTGGCTTTGGATACCGAACACAAGTATCGGTGTGCCGACAGATGTGGATCCTGCAACCTCGGCAGCCGATCCGGCAAAATGTACTAAATCAATCGTCAGTGGTAAAACACTTTTCACGATCACGTTCACACCTTCCAATATGTTCTCATCTGATATCAGCACACAAACGCAGATGGGAATTTTGCTTAAGGCAAATACTTGGGCCAATGGACAGACGACAGATTACCTTGCCTCCATTTGGGATGGATCATACCAAGTGAAATTAACTTCACCAACGCAGCAACCGTTGTTTGCTGTAAATGGAAATACGATTCAAATTCAAGCCACAGTTCCGGTCAGTTCAAATTTCACTTTGTTCTTGAATAAAAAACAAATCGATGCTCAATCGAATCTTACTAATTATTCATACAATCTAGTTGTCAATGACAGCGTTTCTTTCTTCACTGTGAAACTTGCTGGCAAAGCAGTTTCAGCATCCAACACCGACACAGCCAAATTCTACTATAACATTCAAAAAAATAGCCCGACTCTTGCGCGGCCCTCGGGTATCATCGATGGCATCAATTACAATCCATCCGATCAAACGAAAGCCACACTTTGTTTTTGGGCTCCCGGCAAATCTTCCGTCTATGCCTTTGGTGATTTTACGGATTGGAACATTGATCCGAAATATCTGATGAATAAAGATGGCGAACATTTTTGGGTTGAAGTAAATGGCTTAACGCCCGGTCAGGAATATGCATTTCAATACTTAGTGAATGATACATTGAAGATTGCAGACCCTTACACGGATAAAATTCTTGAACCTGAAGACAGTCAAATCCCAGCAACCACTTATCCTAACTTAAAACAAATCCCTGCGAAGGCGATCAATGCTCAATGGTATTACAACCATTTTTCCGTTTTGCAAACAGGTCAAACTCCTTATCAATGGCAAACCAGTAGTTTTCAAAAACCTGCAAAAGAGAAATTAGTGATCTATGAATTATTGATTCGTGATTTCTTTGACAATAATCATCGCGCGTTTCAAAGTTTGCTTGATACCATTTCTTATTTCAAACGACTGGGAGTAAATGCCATTGAACTGATGCCCGTAGCAGAATTCAATGGCGAGATCGGTTGGGGTTACAATCCAACGTCCATGTTTGCTTTACAAAAATATTACGGGCACAAAAACAAATTGAAAGAGTTCATCGACAAGTGTCATGCGAATGGAATTGCCGTGATTATGGATTTGGTAATGAACCATCAGGATTTGCCCAACTCTTATGCGATGCTTGATTACGACTTCACTAACAATCACCCGAAGTCAACCAACAAATGGTTTAATGTGGCTGCTCCACACCCCTACAGTGTGTTCAACGATCTGAATCACAACAGCAGTTATACCCGGAAATATTTAGACACCATCAATTACTATTGGCTCAATGAATATAAAGTGGATGGCTTTCGGTATGATCTAAGTAAAGGATTCACCCAAACGGTCTCCACTGAAAATACGGTGAGCAACTACGATCAATCGCGTATCGATAATCTTACCCGTATGGCAGACAAGATTTGGTTGAATTTCCCAGATGCCTATGTTATTCTCGAACACTTCTGCAATAACGATGAAGAAACAGTGTTGGCAAATTACCGGGTGGGTGAAGGTAAAGGAATGATGTTGTGGGGAAACTTGAATTATGCCTACGGTCAAAATACGATGGGCTACTCCACTGGATCGGATTTGAGTTGGATGTATTACGGAAACAGGAATTGGACTGCGCCTCGGGTTGTGGGCTACATGGAAAGTCACGATGAAGAGCGCGAGATGTATCGCAATTTGAATTTTGGAAATTCTAACGGGAGCTACAATGTGACAACGCTTAACACAGCACTTGAGCGGATGAAGACAGCATCTGCATTTTTTTACACCATCCCTGGGCCAAAAATGCTTTGGGAATTTGGTGAAGTAGGATATGATTTTTCGATCAACACTTGCACGGATGGAACCATCAATAATAATTGTCGCCTTTCAGATAAACCTGTTCATTGGGATTACCTGAATGATCCGGTGCGGAAAAAATTATTCGCTGTTACCTCATCGCTAATGAATTTAAGAAATACGTATCCGGTGTTTCAATCTACTTTTACCCTCCAAGATGGATCATCGCTCGTTAAGCAAATCGTTTTAAAAAGCAGTCCGTATAACGCTGCGCCTACTTCTACCGACAACATGAACGTAGTAGTGATCGGTAACTTTGATGTGGCAGCTCAGCCCATCAATACCAATTTTCCTCACACCGGAAATTGGTTTCATTATTTCTCACAAGGTGATACACTAGCAGTAGCTGGTACCCCTCAATCGATCACATTGCAACCGGGCGAGTTTAGAATTTATACTGATGTAAAACTCCTTGGTACAGCAACAGAGCTTACCAATTTTGTTAAACCCAATGCACCTGTGCTGAGTTCAGCGGTGCAACAAAACAACGCCATCAATTTAGTTTGGATTGATAACTCTTCGATTGAAACTGGCTACTCTATTTATCGAAGGAAATCCGGACAGGCCTTTACAAAAATTGCCACCATAGCAGCAAACACAACCTCTTACTCAGATAGTCAAGGATTGGAATCTAATACGCTCTACGATTATTATGTTGAAGCAGCTAGCAATTATAGAGGTGCACCATCAAATATTAAGACCTTGACTACCGGCACGATCACAGAAATTGTTCATACTGAAACCGAAAATATTTTTCCAAATCCCGCATCCAACATTATCAATGTTGACAAGTCAATCGATGTGCAATCGCTCTCATTACAGTCAATGCAAGGAATGAAAATAAATCCTGCACGACTCGATCATTATTCATGGAGTGTTGCCGATGTGAGCCCGGGGATGTATATTGTTGAATACCGCACCAACGAAAAAACCTATCGCTCAAAGCTTATTAAAAATTGAAATCGTTTCTCATGAAAAAAATACTCTCTCTTCTTTTTGCGCTGATCGCATTAACTAGCTACGCACAAAAAACTTTACCCTTACCGATTGATCGTGTAGAGCCACAAAATTGGTGGGTGGGCATGAAACATCATGATGTGCAAGTTCTTTTTTATAAACACGATGCAAATCTTACCGAGTATCAGCCGAGCCTCAATTATCCCGGTGTTACTTTGAAAGAGGTAGTCAAAGTAGAGAATCCTCATTATCTTTTTTTGAATTTGCAGATCAGCGAATCGGCACAAGCAGGAATAATCCCTATTCAATTTAAGTTGGGCAAAAAAACGTTTACCCATTCGTATGAACTGAAAAATAAATCAACAGCCAAGAATCGAATTCAAGGTTTTGATGCGAAAGATGTTTTGTACTTGATCATGCCCGACCGCTTTGCCAATGGCGATGTAAAAAATGATTCGCTTCCTGGATTTTATGAAGGCGTTCATCGCGATAAACCTTTTGGTCGTCATGGTGGCGACATCAAAGGGATTTCTGATCATCTCGATTTTATTAAAGAGCTTGGTGTAACCACACTCTGGCTAAACCCGATTCTTGAAAACAATCAAAAACGTGAAAGCTATCATGGCTATGCCATCACTGATTTTTATAAAGTGGATAAACGGTTTGGATCGAATGAGGAGTATGTGGCGCTCATCGAAAAATGCCATGCTAATGGAATGAAGATGATTCAAGACATGGTTATCAACCACATGGGCAACTACAATTGGTTGATGCTTGATTTGCCTGAGAAGAGTTGGGTTCATCAATTTCCAGAGTTCACCAGATCAAATTACCGAAGCGAAGCAGTTTCAGATCCGTATCACTCGAAGTCTGATCTTGACAAGATGACTAATGGTTGGTTCGACAAAACCATGCCTGATGTAAACCAAAGCAATCCGCTCTTTGCAAATTATCTTATTCAAAACACACTGTGGTGGATTGAGTACGCAGGCATTGATGGTATCCGTATGGATACCTATCCTTATCCTGACAAAGATTTCATGGCACGCTGGATGCAGGAAATTTTAAATGATTATCCTCAGTTCAATGTAGTAGGCGAAGTGTTGGTTAACTCCAAACCGATGATTGCTTACTGGCAACAAAACTTAATTAACAAAGATGGCTATCAATCGCACTTGCCTTCGGTCATTGATTTTCCGTTGACCAATGCAGTCAATGCTGCGCTCAACGAAAAAGGATCTTGGGATGGTGGCCTCTCGCGATTGTACACCAACATCAGTCAAGATTTTATTTATCCTGATCCGAACGGCAACGTTACCTTTTTAGATAACCATGACATGAGCCGCTATTTCCATAACGTGGGTCGCGACATGAATAAATTTAAAATGGGTTTGATTTTTCTGTTGACAACCCGCGGCATTCCTGAATTGTACTATGGCACTGAGTTGTTGATGGATGGCAACTACTCCATCCATCCTACGGTAAGAATGGATGTGCCCGGTGGCTGGAAAGAAGACAAAGTCAATTCATTTACCGTGGCCGGAAGAACCAAAGAACAAAATGAAGCGTATGATTTCATGAAGCAATTGTTGAATTGGCGAAAAAACAAAAAAGTAATTCACGAAGGGAAGTTGCTGCACTTTATCCCGGAAGACAACATTTATATTTATTTCCGCTCTCTGGGTAATGAAACAGTAATGGTGATTATGAATGGAAATGACTCAGAGAAAAAATTGCCAACAGCCCGTTTTGCAGAAGGCGTGCAAGGTAAAACGAAAGCAAAGAATGCCATGACAGGAGAAGTAATTCAAAATTTGAGCGAGCTTACTTTACCCGCAATGACCGCTTTGGTTTTGGAACTGGAGTAGTTGCTTACGTAAGTACAAGCTTTACAATAGATGACTCTCTATTTCTGGAGAGTCATTTTTTTGTGGTGTCAGTTAGTGTAAGTTTCCTCACCAAGCAGCGTGAAGACATGATAAGCTGGTTGCACAACCAAGCCTAAGGTATTTCACTTGGATTTAAGGGTATCTCTATCGTATAAGAAACTCCGAAATCGCCTGATTTAAATATAAGTTTCCCATTAGCCATTTGTATTCGTGATTCAATATTTTGTAGTCCCCAACCTTTTTCCACCTTCGTAATATCAAACCCTTTTCCATTGTCGCGATACTCGATTTTCAAAAAAACCTCATCAGAATTAATATCGATGTTCACTTTGTTTGCTTGCGAATGTTTAGTTGTGTTCGATAAGAGTTCTTGTAAAATCCGAAATGAAAGTAGGCTGATCTTTGCATCTTTGATTTCTAAGCCATATGAATTGACTTCAATTTCTATATTTAAATTTCTTTCGATTTTTGAGGTGTAATCACGGATTGTCTCCAAAAGTCCGTACTCATTAAGTCCCAGGGGAGCCAAGTCATTGATAATTGTTCTTATTTCTTTAATGGTATTTTGAAATTGCTTCTCAATATCTTCGGCTCTCGAGTCTCCATGTCTCTTTAGAATGGTCCATACGGTCATTTTAATAGCCGTTAAACCGGCTCCTACGCTATCGTGTAAGTCTGTGGCAATTCGATTTCGTTCTCGCTCCTGAGTGTCTAGTTCAGCACAAATTAATTTTTGTTGCGCTGCATTGATAAGGCTGTTGCGTTCATTCACTTCGGCAACTCTTCTTTTGAAGAATAAAATAATTGCGCCCAGTGCAATCATAACTAATGACAACAGAAAATACCATGTTTTCCACCACGGTGGCATTACAACGAAACGCCAATTGATTCCCTTATTCCAATGAACATTATCGATAGAATATTCTACTTCAAGATTGTAGCCCCCAACTTGAAGTGAGTAAAGTTTAATGCTGCGATCAGAAGAATAGTTCCATGGATTTTCATTTCTGATTCTTGATCTTATTAGTAGACTCTGATTTTGAAAATCAATCAACTTAAAATTTACCTGAACGTTATTTTGGTCAAAATCAAATTCCTGGTTTTGCTTTAGTGAAACGAGTTTATTATTAACCAATAAATTTTGAAAATAGAACGAGGGCTTACTGACTGGCTTAAATTCCTTGGGGATGACAAAAAACGAATCATCCATAAAGACCAATATTTGCTTTGGTTTTGGAATCATGTAATTTATTTTGTTGTTGACTTTTCCGTTTTTGCCTAGAAAAAAAGAAAAGGCTGGATTGCCATTGATGATTGATTTTATCGATGCCACAGCGATTCCCCCTTCCGTTCCCAGCCAAATTGATGAATCTTCTTTAAGCATAGAGTAAATGCTGTTCATCATAAACCTGTGATCAGCCGAATACTGGGTGTATGTCCAGTTATATTGATTAACAAGCAAGAACCCACTTCCCAATGTTCCCATCATCAACAAAGAATCATTCACTTGAATAATTTTTGTGACTTTCAACCCGCCAAAAAATTTAGGCACACTAACTTCCTTGAGTTCTTTTGTAACAACTTGCAAACCGAGTCGGCCAAATAGAAAGAGAAAGCGCTCGTTCGAAAAAATCGATCTGTTTGATTTTGTGTTGGTGAGATATTCAAGCAACTCACCTTCTTTATTGAAATGCGCCACGTGCGGACTGGAGGTCGCCCAGATCGTACCATCGGTTGCCAAATTCAAATCACTGAATATGGAGTGGAATTTTTTAGCGTTAAGAGATCGATCTAAAAAGTAAACTCCCTTGGTTGTTGAAACCCATAATTTTTCTTCTGAGACTGGAAGGATAGATAGTATGACGGCATCTAATTCTTTCTTTTGTTCAACTTCTTCGTTTTCATTTAATAGAAGTAAAGTGCCTTTAATGTTCCCCAGCACAGTTTTCCCGTTCCATTTAGCCACTCTGGTAATTCTGAGGTTGAAAGGCCAAGGGTTAGTTAAAACTTGAATTTGAGGAACATAGAAAACTCCGTCTTCTAAAGTGCTCATCCAAAAACCCCCTTGCTTATCCTGCAATACCCTCGTCACAGATTTTGAATTGAGAAAATCAAAATGCGTTGACTTTTTTTCGCCAAAACCGCTGTAAGACTCCACTCCGTTTTGAAAGAACCCTATCCAGAGGTTGTTGCTTGCATCAATGTTCATTGAAATAATTTGGGAATGGCCCGTATGAACAGGCGTGATGCTTTTATCAGTTAGTTCATAAATCGTCTTACCAAAAGAGAGATAAGTATGACCTTTCCATTTTACTCTACAAACATTTGAATGCCGGCTGATCGTGTCTTCAATTCTAGAATCAATATTGTTTTTATTGTAAGAAGCGCTCTTTATTACTAACCCGTTACTGGAAATAATTTCACTTTCCACTTTTTGAAGAGCGAGACTAGTGTATCTTGGTTTTGTTTCTATATTGACGTGGCCCGCTGTATCTATTTTGCCGATTACATTTTCAGAACTAAACCATAGTTGATTATTGGCATCAACGTATAGGCACTGCAGTAAAGAGTTTTTACAAAAAGCGGAAAGCGTATCATTGTATGGATACGAATATACCCTCTCATTTAAAAAATAGGATATTTTCCCTGAGAAGGTGCGAAACCATAAACGCTCCTTGGAGTCTTCAATGAACTCAAAAACAACTGGGTCGCTCAACCCTGCATTGGTCTGAAAGAGTTCCATATCTTTCCCATCAAAGCGCACTACACCATTGTCGGTAGCAAACCATATGAATCCTTTCTTATCCTGAAAAACGTAGTAAACTTCAGAACTTGGAAGGCCTTCGGCAACAGTGAAATGTTGGTAAGGATTGGATTGGCTCCAACCCTTTGAGCCAGAAAATAATGCGAGAATAGATAAAAATAGAAAGGCCAACTTCATTTGTGGGAAGCAATATAAAAAGTATAGGCAATTCATTTTTTTAGCGATTGAAATTCTAAATTTTCGGCTGCTAATTTTTCCCAACATCTAAGTGATTTATTATCTCGCCTAGTATAATTTATCTCCCCCCAAAAATCGAGGTTCCAATTCTCACCAGTGTACTTCCTTCTTCTAAGGCAATCTCATAATCTTGGCTCATGCCCATTGAGAGTTCTTTCATTTCGATGTTGGAAGGAAGTTCCATTGTTTTTATTTTCTCGAAAAGTGTTTTCAATTTTTTGAATTCACTGCGCACTTGCTCTTTATTTTCGGAGAAGGTAGCCATGCCCATGAGTCCGACTATCCTGATCGAATCAAGGGCAGAGATTTTTCCTGACTGGATTAACTCCATCAATTCCTCTTCATCAAATCCAAACTTTGTTTCTTCGGCAGCAATATGAACTTGCAGTAAGCACGGCACCACACGGTTAACTTTTTTGGCTTGCTTGTTTACTTCTTCTAGCAACTTTAAACTATCTACCGAATGAATCAACGCAACAAACGGCACCACTTGCTTCACTTTATTTGTTTGCAGATGGCCGATCAAATGCCACTCAATATCCGCGGGTAATTGGGGTTGTTTGGCACACAATTCCTGTACTTTATTTTCGCCAAAAACGCGTTGGCCGGCATCATAGGCTTCTTTGATTTTTTCGGGCGGATGGGTCTTACTTACGGCTACCAATCGGCAACCTTTACCTTCAAGTTCCCTTAAGAAAAACGTAATATTATTTCTGATATCCATTGTATAAATTGCCAAGCTAATTTACCGTAAAGTTATGCCTATCATTGGTACGTTGCTTAAAAAAGGAATCAAACTTCGCGATCATCTTCATCAGGAATATACTTCGCCTTTCGATTTGCAAAAAAATGAATTGAAAGAGCTGATGATTACGGCCAGTCATACGGAGTTTGGTAAGTACTATGGTTTTACCGGCATCCTTTCAAAATTCAGGAAAAGTGGTAATGCGTTTTACGAGGCCTATAAAGCAGCGGTACCCATTCACGACTACAACAAAATTTACAACGAGTGGTGGCAGCTTACGCAACGCGGAGCAAAAAATATTTGTTGGCCCGGAAGGATGAAATATTTTGCCTTAAGTTCGGGCACTTCTGAATCGGCAAGCAAAAGAATTCCGGTGACCAAAGACATGACAAAAGCCATTCAGCGTACCAGCATTCGTCAAATCATGTCATTGTCTAAGTACGATTTGCCGCCATCACTTTTTGAAGCAGGAATTTTAATGATTGGTGGAAGTACACACCTCAATAAAAGAGGCAGTTATTTTGAAGGCGACCTTAGCGGTATTCAAGCTGCACGTTTGCCATTTTGGTTTCAACACTTTTATAAGCCCGGAAAAAAAATTGCCAAGAGCAGAAACTGGGATAACAAACTCAACCAGATTGTGCGCAAGGCCAAAGATTGGGACATCGGAATTGTGGTAGGGGTGCCGGCATGGATACAAATTCTCATTGAGAAAATCATCGCTTACTACAAAGTAAAAAACATTCATGAAGTATGGCCAAACCTTCGCGTGTATGTGCATGGTGGTGTGTCGATGGATCCGTACCGGAAAAGTTTTGAAAAATTATTGGGCCGCCCAATCTACTACATTGAAACCTATCTCGCATCCGAAGGATTTCTCGCCTACCAAGCGTTGCCAAAGCACAAGTCAATGAAGTTGGTGCTGAACAATGGTTTGTTTTATGAATTTGTTCCTTTTGAAGACAAAAACTTTTTACCATCGGGTGATATTAAACCTGATGCTGAAACTTTGCTCATCGATCAAGTAGAAGAAGGAAAAGAATACGCATTGTTGCTTTCAACTTGCGCAGGTGCATGGCGTTACATCATTGGCGATGTGATCAAGTTTACTTCGGTGGAAGAATCTGAAATAGTCATTACGGGCAGAACCAAACATTTCTTGAGTTTGTGTGGCGAACATCTTTCGGTAGACAACATGAACAAGGCCATTGAAATGGTTTCGGACGAACTGAATATTTCGATTCCTGAATTTACTGTGGCTGGTATCCCTCATGACAATCTTTTTGCTCACCATTGGTATGTTGGCACGAATGATAAAGTTGATGCCAAAGTGCTGCGCGATAAAATTGATAATCACTTGAAAGAATTGAATGATGATTACGCAGTGGAGCGAAGTGCGGCATTGAAAGAAGTGGTAGTGCAAGTGCTTCCGTTGAAAAAATTTCACGACTACCTTGGTGCAAAAGGAAAAGTTGGGGGACAAAATAAATTTCCTCGCGTTATGAAAAATGCTCAGTTAGAAGAGTGGCTGGATTTTATCAAAAGCAAATAATACAAGACTGAATATCTATAACATGGCGATAGCGCTCAAAGGAATTCAGATGGGGATCGTGCTCGCTTTTTTAGTGGGACCGGTTTTTTTTACGATTATTCAAACAAGTGTTGAAAGAGGATTTCTCCACGGCACCCTAGTGGCCCTGGGTGTTTCTATGAGCGATATTCTTTACGTAATGATTTGTTACTTCGGTCTGTTTCAATTCCTCAACGATCCCGGTTCTAAAAAATACATGGCTTACATTGGCGGTGTCATCCTCATTGCTTTTGGCCTTTATCATGTTTTTGTCAAAGCAAAGCGAAGTCATGCTCATTTTAGTGCAGCACAAGAAACGAAAGCGTTAAAATACATTTTGAAGGGATTTATCATCAACGGCTTTACGCCCATGGTTTTTATTTTTTGGATTGGAACGCTGAGCATTGCTTCTGTTGACTTTGGTTATACTACCGGCTTGCAATTTTTTATATTTTTTGCAGCATTGTTGTCTACCGTTTTAGCAACCGACATAACCAAAGCTTTTCTGGCCGATAAACTTCGTGCGTTGGTGACGCACCGTTTTTTGATGATCATGAATATAGTCGTGGGAGTTTGCCTCACGGTCTTCGGCCTTCGCCTATTATTTATGGCCGATAAGGGACTTCAACTATTTAATTGATTTATTTCGGAATAAAATCGAGCTGTCGCCATAACTCAGAAAGCGATAACCGTTTTGCAATGCTTCGTTGTATATTTTTTTCCAATCGTCACCGATGAAAGCGCCCACGAGCAACATCAGCGTTGAACCAGGTTGATGGAAATTCGTAACGAGTGCATCAACCATTTTGAATTCATAGCCCGGCAAAATGTAAATGGAAGTTTCACCAAGTAGTTGATCCGTTTTCAATTCATCCATTCTTTTTAAGACAGATTTCAGTGCCTCTGTTTGATCGATAGGTTTCAGTTGATAAGCATCTGTTTGATGGATGAGAAAATCAGCATTGGTATCGTTGAATAATTTTACACCGTACCAGTAAACGCTTTCAAGCGTGCGAAGAGACGTAGTGCCAGCAGCAACTATCTTTTTTCCGGATAAAAGATGCTCAATATTTTTTCGGGTAACGACCACTTGCTCAGAATGCATGGCGTGTTCTTCTGCCTTCTCAACTTTTACAGGCTGAAATGTTCCGGCACTTACGTGCAGCGTTAAGTATTCTGTTTCAATATTTTTTTCTTTCAACGAAGCAAATACATGTTCAGTAAAGTGTAATCCGGCAGTAGGTGCTGCCACCGCGCCTTCTTCTTTTGAATACACGGTTTGATAGCGCTCGCTGTCTTCTTTTTCCGCCTCGCGCTTGAGATAGGGTGGGAGAGGAATTGCGCCAATCTGATGAAGAACTTCGGCAAATGAAATGGGAAGGCGCCACTCAAACTCAACGGTTCCTTTTTCTCGGTCAATAAGTGTGGCTTGTAATTTTAGCCTGTCGGTTGTGATTTGCAGGTGGGTGTTGGATGTTCATCGCTTCAAATTCCCGATGGTGC
>DPLR01000398.1 GCA_003541895.1 Cytophagales bacterium
AAATTCAAAACCCGTTGAACTTCGTGAATAATTTTTCTGAAGTCAGTAATGAACTTATGGCTGAGATGAAAACTGAACTGGCAGCCGGCAACATGGAACTGGCAACCGAAATTGCAGATGATATTACAAGCAACCTCGAAAAAATAAACCACCACGGCAAACGTGCAGGTGATATTGTAAAAGGAATGTTGCAACATTCACGTACTAGCTCGGGCCTAAAAGAATTGACCGACATCAATGCGTTGTGCGATGAGTATTTAAGATTGAGCTATCATGGCCTTCGTGCGAAAGACAAATCGTTCAATGCGAAATTTGAAACTGATTTCGATTCATCGCTTCCCAAAATAAATGTGATTCCTCAAGATATCGGCAGAGTGATTTTGAATTTGATCAACAATGCTTTTTATGCAGTGAATGAGAGGCTTCGACAAGCTCAGCCTCACAGTCGTTACGATTCGCTAGTCAAAGTCAGCACAAAAAAATTAGGAGATGAAATTGAAATCCGCGTTCAAGACAACGGCTCTGGAATTCCTGATGCGATCAAAGAAAAAATCTTTCAGCCTTTCTTCACCACCAAACCTACGGGGCAGGGAACTGGCCTCGGACTTTCATTGGCTTATGATATTGTGACGAAGGGACATGGAGGTGGGTTACGGGTAGAAACGAAAGAAGGAAACGGAACAACATTTACGATTGTATTGCCCTTGTAATCACGCTAATCTTTTAATCGCACAAATCATGGTTCAGACAGTTTTTCGATTATCTTTATAAGACAAGAAGTCATGGCTTTTAATCTCAATTACCGAGTATCACTCGCAATTCTTCTCATTGCATTTCATTTTTCATTTACCGAAAATGTAAGTGCGCAGACCCATGAGCCTCGTTTCAAACTTGTTCAAGGTGCCGATGGTATCACCTTTGGCAAGATCAATGAAATGGTGCGCGATAGCGAAGGGATGATGTGGTTGATTGATCAAAAGAACGGACTGCTACGATATGATGGTACCCATGTAACGGTCTTTGCGCATGATGCTCAAAACCCCAACAGCCTCGGTGGGCTGCAGCCTGAGGATATGCAGATTGATTCCAACGGGATATTTTGGATAAGTTTTTGGGGCACTGGGCTTGACCGATTCGATCCTAAAACAAAGGAGTTTAAACACTTCCGCTACGACAAAGATGATCCAAGTTCCATTAGCAATGATACCGTTTCAGCTGTACTGGTTGATCACTTGGGAAATGTTTGGGCTGGCACAAGCAGTGGTCTTGACTTGCTCGATCAACAAACAAATAAATTCAAGCATTACAGGCATGACCCTAAAGATCCAAAAAGCTTAATCTACAATTTTGTTAGATCAGTATACGAAGACCGTGAAGGAACCTTGTGGATTGGAACCGGAATGGCTTGGGACACTCATCAAAAAGGTGGGCTAAATAAATTCAATCGAGCATCAGACAACTTTACCATTTATCAGCACGACCCAAAAGATCCGAACAGTCTGATCAATAATAAAGTGAGAGCCCTATTTGAAGATAGTCACGGAAATTTCTGGGTGGGCACAAGTGGTGACGGTCTACATTCATTGGATAGAAAGACCGGAAAATTCACTCGTTATCTTAACGATCCAAAAAACCCGAATAAACTTAGTAGACCTCCACTAACTAGTGCCTATTTCGATCATATCACATTTATAACTGAAGACTTTGAAGGCCAGCTCTGGATTGGTACCTGGAGCAATGGCGTGAACCGATACAATCCGGCCACAAATGAGATTACTTATTTCGGTAATCAGAAGAACGGATTAAATGAAAGCAATTGTTGGATTGCTAAGAGTTTTGAAAAAGGATTGTTCTGGATGTCAAGCGATCCCATTGGATTGTTTCAAATTGATTTGTACACCAATAATATTCCTTATGTAGCAGTTGATGGAAGTGGAGGCATACATCAATTTTATCAATCCGACTCACAGTCTCTCTGGCTTTGCACCGATGGCGGAGGGCTTATGAAAAAAAATCTTACAAGTGGTCAGCTTCAAGTATTCAAGAACAATCCAGCAAACCCTCAAAGCGTCAGTAATGATATCGTTGGTGTTATGATGAAAGATAGAAAAGGGAATTTATGGGTGGGGACCAATGACGGACTAAATCAATTTGACCCAGTAAAGGGAACATTCACTCGTTATATGCACGATGAAAAAGACAAAGAGAGCATTGTCAACTCAAGAATTATAGACATACGTGACGATAGCGAAGGCAACCTCTGGATAGGTACCTTTAATGGCCTCGATAAATTGAATACAACTACAGGAAAATTTACCCATTATGTTCACACGCAGGATACCAGTAGCCTTTCGGATAATTTGATTGTTGGAATACTAGAGGAAAAACCGGGTGAACTATGGGTTAGCGCATGGGCTGGTGGCGGTCTACATAGGTTAAACACGGCTACGGGAAAATTCAAACACTATCTCAAAGGTCAATGGGTCGGTAAGTTAGTAAGAGACCATAGCGGGGTAATTTGGGTCAGTACGGCCAATGGGCTTTTCCGTTACGTTCGTGAACGTGACCTATTCGTTCCTATTAGCAATAACAATTTGAGTCTAGCCAATGAAGAAATCAGAGTTTTGTTTGAAGATGATGCTGATAATTTATGGGCGGCTACACCTACTGGCATCATTAAAATAAATAAAGATAGAAACCAATTTACCCGATATGGTAGAGAGAATGGAATCGATAAACTAGTCTGGTACTTATCTTCTTTTAAGACATTAGATGGGCAGTTGCTATTTGGAACGAACGGTGGGTACTACTCATTTTATCCATCAAAATTAAAAACCACACCACTGGCTCCTACAATTAGCTTAACTGATTTTTGGATTGGTAATGAATCATTATCAGCCAGCACCAATCAACAAGGCTGGATTTATAATGACACAAAAGAGATTCAGCTTAGTTATAACCAAGATATTTTTTCGATCGGTTTTTCCACAACCGATTACAGCCAGTCAGATTATAAAAGAACGATCTATTCACTGGAAGGCTATGATTTGAATTGGCGCCAGCCGGGATCGGAAAGCAGGGCCTATTATTTCAATGTGCCTCCAGGAAAATATACGTTCACCGTAAAAGCCATGAATGGCAATAACGGAGAATGGCGGCAAAAACAATTCAGTATCATCATTAGCCCACCGTGGTGGCGCACGTGGTGGGCGTACGGAGGTTTCGGATTCATTTTTATTGGGTTTGTTTTTTCAGCAGATCGCTATCAACGCAAAAGACTTTTTGCAAAAGCGCAGGCAGAGGCGAAAGAAAAAGAATTAGCACAAGCCAAAGAAATTGAGAAAGCATACAATGAATTGAAGGCTACACAATCACAACTCGTTCAATCTGAAAAGATGGCCAGTTTGGGTGAACTTACCGCAGGCATCGCGCACGAAATTCAAAATCCATTGAACTTTGTCAATAATTTTTCTGA
>DPLR01000516.1:0-1169 GCA_003541895.1 Cytophagales bacterium
TATTTGAAAAGTTTGAGGTAACGGTGAAACAAAAAATAAATCAGAATAAAAAAAGCTAACCCAAGTCCTTCGATGAAAACAATTCTTCTAACAAAAATCAATTGAATGGCATCAACTAAAATAGCAAGTAGCAATATGACTAAGAGAAATTTAAAATTCTGCTGATGAAAGCGGTGTCGCTCGGTAGATGCCGGTTTGTGAATTTTTCTGGCGTCCAGTAAATGATCTGCCGTATAAATTATCCAAACTGTAAGTCCGAGTGAGATTAGTCCGTAAGGCAAAATTGTGACTTGAAATAACCTAGCAAAGAACATAGCGCAAACCACCGCGCCAATGGTTACATCAATGCTAAGGATATTTAAAAGCCGATAAAAGCGGATCAATTTTTCCATGAAATAAAAATCCCGTCAAGGTTAGCCATGACGGGATTCAATTTAATTAAAATGTCTAATTACGCTGACTTCAGCGCTTCTGCACCTGCAACAATTTCAAGAATTTCTTTTGTAATGGCTGCTTGGCGAGTGCGGTTATAGGTCAGTCGCAAATCTTTTAGCAGTTCACCCGCGTTTTCCGTGGCTTTGTCCATCGCGGTCATACGTGCACCGTTTTCTGCTGCATTGCTATCAAGCACTGACTTGAACAATTGTACTTTCAATGATTTTGGAATCAGACCGGTAATAATTTCTTCCTGGTTTGGCTGATAGATGTAATCAACCTCTTCAGTTTTCTTTTCCTTCGTTGGCGGAAGTACCGGCAAGAATTGTTCTGTACGTAAAATCTGAGTGGCAACATTTTTGAATTCGTTATACACGATTTCGATTTTATCGTAATCGCCTTTACGAAATCCATCCATCATGAACTGAGCAGCTTCAGCAACTTTCTCAAAAGACAAGTCTTGGTAAATCAACGCAAAATCATTGATCACAGAAAAATTCCTCTTGGTAAAAAACTCAGATGCTTTTTTTCCGATCGGAAGTATGGTTACATTTTTTTGTTTGTGTTGATCAGCATATTTCTCATCAATCAAACGAACTACCGCTTTGAAGATGGAGCTGTTAAATCCTCCACACAACCCGCGATCAGAACTAATAGCAACGATCAATATTTTTTTCTCTTCGCGTGCAGTGTTATACCAAGTCGGACCTTCGCTACCTGCAGCCGATAAGTTT
>DPLR01000516.1:1544-6986 GCA_003541895.1 Cytophagales bacterium
CTTTTAACTTCTTTTAAACTTGGCATATTTTAATTTTCAATTTTCAATGCATCAATTGTCAATTGATAATCGGCACATTGATCATTGATTAATATTTTGCTGCTAATTCTGTGGCTACTTTTTTCACTACTTCGGCATCTGCATCTTCAAATTTACCTACGCGGAAATTGTCGAGCACCTGCTTGTTCTGAAGCCTCATTAATCCAATGAATTCTTTTTCAAATTCTTTCACTTTGTTCACTGGAATACGATCGATGTATCCGCGAGTAGAAGCAAGAATCATTGCTACCTGCTCTTCTACCGGCACCGGTGCATATTGAGGTTGCTTCAATACTTCGGTGTTTCTACGACCGCGTTCAATAGTCAATTTAGTAGCGGCATCAAGATCAGAACCGAATTTAGAGAAGGCCTCCAATTCGCGGAACTGCGCTTGATCCAACTTCAAGGTACCAGCTACTTTCTTCATTGATTTGATCTGCGCTGATCCACCCACACGAGATACTGAAATACCTACGTTAATGGCCGGACGAATACCTGAGTTGAATAAGTTGGTTTCGAGGAATATCTGACCGTCCGTAATTGAAATCACATTCGTGGGAATGTAAGCAGACACATCGTTCGCTTGCGTTTCAATGATCGGAAGAGCCGTAAGCGAACCACCGCCTTTTACCAAATGCTTGATGCTTGGAGGAAGGTCGTTCATCTTTTTAGCGATCTCATCGTTGTTGATCACCTTCGCAGCACGCTCTAACAGGCGTGAGTGCAAATAGAACACATCACCAGGATAAGCTTCGCGACCCGGAGGTCTTCTCAGCAAAAGAGACACTTCGCGGTAAGCAACTGCTTGCTTTGACAAGTCATCATAAATTACCAATGCTGGTCTTCCAGTGTCGCGGAAGAATTCGCCAATTGATGCGCCTGTAAATGGAGCAAAGAACTGCATCGGGGCAGGATCAGCCGCTGATGCAGAAACGATAACCGTGTATGCCATTGCTCCGGCTTTTTCTAAAGTAGAAGCAACACTCGCTACCGTTGACGCTTTCTGACCAACGGCAACATAGATACAGTACACAGGTTTACCTGCTTCGAAAAATTCTTTTTGATTGATGATCGTATCGATGGCAACGGCAGTCTTACCAGTCTGACGATCGCCAATGATCAACTCGCGTTGACCACGACCGATCGGAATCATTGCATCGATAGCTTTGATACCGGTCTGAAGAGGCTCGTTCACCGGCTGACGGAAAATTACGCCAGGAGCTTTGCGCTCTAATGGCATTTCATAAAGGTCGCCACCCACCGGGCCTTTGCCATCGATTGGCTCGGCAAGTGTATTTACAACACGGCCAAGCAAACCATCACCAACCTTTACAGAACCGATTTGGCGTGTGCGTTTTACAGTATCGCCTTCTTTAATTTCTTTGGATTCGCCCAAGAGTACAGCTCCCACGTTGTCTTCTTCCAGGTTCAACACAAGTGCCTTTACACCGTTTTCAAACTGGATCAACTCACCCGCTTGAACTTGAGTAAGTCCGTAGATACGCGCCACACCGTCACCAACGGTAAGCACGGTTCCAACTTCTTCGAGTTCGGCATCGGTGCGCGACTTCGACAATTGCTCGCGAAGGATTGCTGATATTTCTTCGGGTCTGATTTCTGCCATGGTATCGTTATTCGTTAATGGTTATCGTTATTCTTTTAAAATTCTTTGATGAATGGGTTTTCGCTGAAATTCACTTTTAGTGACTTCAATTTATTTTTGATGGATGCATCGATTTGACGATCGCCTACATTTAAGATAAAACCTCCAATCAACTCTTTATCGATTTTTGTTTCAAGTGCAACCTGCTTTTTGTTGCTCAGTTTTTTCACAATTGCTTCAATCTCATTCTTCAATGCCTGATCTACAGCAATAGTGGTGGTTACCGTTGCCTTCTCAATGCCTTTGAATTCGTTATATGCATTATGGAATTCAGCCGCAATAGATGGCAACAGTGGCTCACGGATTTTGTGCGTTAAGATGTCGATGATAGCGAACGTGAGCGAGTGAATTTTCCCTTTGAAAAGGATTTCAAGAACATCTCTTTTCTTTTCGTGCTTGATAATGGGGCTGCGAAGCATCATCAAAAAATCTCTATTGGTGCGGCAAGCATTATCAAACATTTGCATATCAGCATGCACTTGTTCCAATGCATTTTGCTCTACTGCCAAACCAAGCAATGATTTTACGTACCTCGAAGCTACACGTGATTCGGCCATGTTAGTTTAGCTTGAGGTCTTTGATTAAAGTTTCAGTCAATTCTCTTTGCGACTTATCGTCAGCAAGATTTTTCTTGATCAACTTCTCAGCGATTTCTAAAGAGAATTGAGCCACTTGAGCTTTCACATCGCTCAATGCAGCTTGCTTTTCAGAGTTGATGATGGCCTTGGCGTCTGCAATAATTTTGTCAGCATTTTTCTTGGCATTCGCCTGGGCTTCATCGTGAAGTTGATTGGCTGCTGTGCGGGCATCGCGCAAAATTTTATCGCGTTCTTCGCGAGCTTCTTTCAATAATTTTTCATTGTCTGACTTAAGTGCTGCCATCTCAGTCTTTGCCTTTTCGGCTGAGTCAAGTGCTTTCTGAATTGACTCTTCACGTTCCTTCAGTGAACCAAGAATTGGCTTCCACGCAAACTTGCCAAGTAAAAATACCAATGCTAAGAAAATGATGACTTGCCAGAAGAGAAGGCCTGTGCCAGGGGTTAAAAATTCCATGCTGTTCTGTTTTAGGTTTTGTTTTTGTTCACTCTCAATTTTCTCGAATAATATTTAAAAGAAAGGCCGCCAGGCCCATTGCCAAAGCGAGCCTTTCAATTTTTTAAAGCTTGTTAGTAACAAGGAAGCAGATAACCAACGCGAAAAGCGCAGCTACTTCAACCAACGCAGCGATAATAAGCATTGCACCCTGGATTTTGCCAGAAGCTTCTGGCTGACGAGCCATGGCCTCCATTGCTGATCCACCAATGCGACCGATACCGATACCCGCGCCAATCGCAGCGAGACCTGCACCAATACCTGCGCCCATTACAGCGTAGCTTATGTCGAGAATTAAGGATAACATAGATATATAGTTTAAAAGTGAAACAAAAAACTCATTCTAATGGTGATCGTCTGCAGTAGCCATACCAATGTAAAGCGAAGTGAACAATGCGAATACATACGCTTGAATCCCGGCCACTAGCAACTCAATCAAATTAATAAACAACACAACCAGTGAAGCTCCTATTCCAACAAAGTAGCTGTGGAACATAAAGGTCATGCAAATCAAACTCAATAAAACAATGTGTCCAGCGGTGATGGCCACAAACAAACGAATCGTCAAAGCAAAAGGTTTGGTAAATACACCAATTAACTCAACTGGTAAAATAATAACACGTAAAGGAAGAGGCACTCCTGGTGTCCAGAAAATATGTTTCCAATAAGCTGCATTACCGCTAATATTAGTCATGAGAAACGTAATGATGGCAAGTGTAGCCGTAACTGCGATATTGCCAGTTAAGTTTGCCGCCCCAGGCAACAAGCCCAATAGATTTCCAAAAAGTATAAAGAAGAAAAGTGTTAGAATATATGGCAAATATTTTTCGTAGTGATGACCAAGATTTGGTTTTACGATTTCATCGCGAACAAAAATCACAATAGGTTCAATGAATGACTGCAAACCTTTGGGCGCTTTGCCCGGGTTTTTCTTATAGGAAGACGCGACAGAAAACAAAACATAACAAAGCAGAATCGCTGTAATGAACAGCATCGCTACATTTTTAGTAATTGATAAATTCAGAACCTTCTCTCCCGTTTCTGCAATAGCGATGTTTTTTCCACCATCCACAAGCTTGTATCCATTGTACTCTATTTCCTTGTGGTGCTCATCATAAAATTTCCCTGACGAAAAAATAGCGAGACCCTTCTCTTTTGAATATACTATTACTGGCAAAGGAAGTACCGTATGGTCAGTAAAATGCCACACAGGCGCGTCAAGCACGTGCTCAATGATGGTTTCATTAGCATTGAATTTCTCAGGCTCAGCCGAATGACCTTCAGCCGAAGTAGAGTCGGCATGCACTTGCGTGCTGTCTTTTTGGTTTTCTCCGGTATGCTGTGCCCCACCAGAAAGCGCGAACGCAGCTACAAATACTATGGATAAGATAACGGAAGTCGCTGAAAATAAAGGCTTTCTCATTGCGTGGGGCAGAACTTTTTTATGCGACTGCAAAAGTAAAAATTATCCTTACCCAAAAAAATCTTTGGATAAATATTTGGAGTGACTTTTCTCAGCGTGGCGCGCTTAAGAAAAACCAGGCCTATGCAGCATTCTATCCGCGATTTTAATTAGCGTACTCGCTCAGGAATTTAATCCGCATCAAACGAATATCTTCTTCACTGTACCCTTTCAGTTCGGCCATGGCCTCAGACATACTGTCGGTTTCGCTATTGAGGAAGTAATCATAGATTTCATCCTGCTTGCCCTCGTCCAGCACATCGTCAATGTAGTAATCAACGTTTAACCGGGTACCGCTGTAGCAAATGTTTTCCATCTCAGAGAGGAGTTCATCAAAACTGAGTGCTTTGCTCTCGGCTATTTCTTCAAGGTCAACCTTGCGGTCGATTTGCTGGATGATGAAGATTTTTATTTTCGACTTGTTGACGGATGACTTAACCACAACCTCTGCGGCTGTTTCTATTTCATTATCGTCAACATATTTTTGAATGAGCTCAATAAATTCTTTACCAAACTTATTCACTTTACCCATGCCCACCCCGTTCACTCCGGCTAGTTCGTCTTTCGTGGTTGGATAAGTGGTTGCCATTTCTTCCAGCGATGGATCTTGGAAGATGACGTAAGGAGGAAGATCTTTTTCTTTGGCTACTTTTTTGCGAAGCGCTTTGAGCATTTCAAACAACTTCACATCGTACGACTTAGAATTTATCGGGGTGCGCTCGCTCGACTCCTCTTCATCAATTGCGGTTGTAAAATCATGATCGCGTGCCAATTCTATTTCATGTGGCTTTTTCAAAAAGGCCAAACCCTTTTGAGTGATCTTCAATACGCCAATATTGTCAATGTCCTTTTCAAGATATTGATAGATCAACGCTTGCCTGATCACTGATTTCCAAAAATCAGCATCTTCAGTATCGCCTTTGCCGTAAATGGGCAAATCGAAGTGCGCATAACTCTTTACATATTCATCTTCGGTTCCACGAATCACATTTACCAAATGCGCCAAGCCAAAGCGCTCGTTGGTCTGCTTTACTGCCTCCAAGGCAATTTTTACAAAGTCTGACCCTTCAAAACGCTCGCGTGGGTTCGTGCAGTTGTCGCACATGCCACAATTTTTCCCTATGTATTCTTCACCGAAATAATGTAGCAGTTGCTTTCTTCTACAAACCGGTGACTCCGCATAGAA
>DPLR01000663.1 GCA_003541895.1 Cytophagales bacterium
GGAAGTTCAATTCATTTAAAGTAAACGTTGGAGTTGCTGGGTCAACAAAAAAATTTTACTATAACGTGGGCTACACCAATTATACTTCCAATGGAATCAGCGAAGCGAAGGACCCAACCGGTAAAAACAATTTTGATAATGACGGCCTTACCCAAAAAGCGCTGCAAGCCAATTTTGGAATACATCCAACCGACATGCTAAGTATAAAACCATTTGTACGATACAACTATTTTCAAGGGAAATATGATGCCGGTGCATTTACCGATGACACGAAAGACAAATCCACATCTACGTTGCTCAACTTCGGCACCAGCGCACAATATCAACTGACGAAAGGAGTCATTCATTTTTTGTATGGCTACGATCAATCGAACCGTACGTACGATGACACCTATGGAAAATACGATTACAAAGGTCGCTTCAACCAAGTAGAATTATTTTTCAATTACGATTTAACCAAACAAATTCAATTTTTAGGAGGAGCAAGCCAGCAGTGGTTTAAAATGTTAGACACTACAGCAACCGAAAAAAATCCGAAGACGACTTTGACCAGCCCTTATCTGTCCGTGTTCTTACACAACACCGGAGGTTTTACTATGGAAGTAGGCGGACGCTACAATCAACATTCGAAATATGGAAACACATTTACGTACAGTTTCAATCCATCTTACATTTTAAATAATTCATTAAAAATATTTTTCAACTATTCAACTGGGTTTAGAGCACCCTCGCTCAATCAACTTTACGGACAATACGGAGCCAACCCAGATTTGAAAGCAGAGACGAGCAACAATATTGAAAGTGGATTTCAGTTCTTTACCTCGGATAAAAAAATAAACATTAGAGCCGTTGCCTTCAAACGTCAAATTAAAGATGTAATTATCTACACGTCAGCAGGACGTTATTCCAATTTTGATCAGCAGAAAGATTACGGGTTTGAAATCGAGCCAAGTGTGAATGTTGCTAAGAAAATTACGATCAAAGCATTCTACGCTTTTGTTACAGGTCAAGTGAAAACGCAGGTAGCAGGTCGTGATACAACTTATAACAACTTACTGCGAAGGCCGAAGAATTCGATGGGAGTAAATGTTGGCTATCAAATCAATCCGAAGCTATACGTGAGCATCAATTTGAAAACTTTCAGCGTGCGCAACGATATGTATTTTGATTTGAATTCATTTACCAACCAAAGTGCATCCCTGAGTGGATATCAACTACTAGATGCTTATGGAGAATACAAATTCTTAAAAGGAAATTTGAATTTGTTCGCTCAACTCAAAAATCTTCTCAATCAAGATTACATGGAGGTGTATGGATATAATACGATGCGATTCAATGCCGTGATTGGAGTAAAGGTCAAGTTTTAATTCCATTCATCATTAATCCATTTTTGAATGTGAAATACTAATTAACTTTCATACAAATTCAATTGATCATGAAACGATTTGCCATTGCACTTCTACTTTTTCTTTTTTTAGTTGAAGGTGTAGCTCAAAAAAAGAAAAATGAAACACCCAGCGTTCCAGCCGAAAAACTTTCTTCTATCGATGAGAAAGTGGCGGGAATGAAAAAATACGATGGCTTTTTTGTTTTTTATTATGATGAAAAGAATGATGAAGTGCATCTCGTTATCGATAAACTCAATACTGAATTCCTCTATATACACTCGCTTACTGCAGGTGTCGGCTCAAATGACATTGGCCTCGATCGAAATCAATTAGGCAGAGAACGCATTGTAAAATTTGAACGCAGAGGCCCAAAAATTTTATTGACACAACCCAATTATTTTTATCGCGCAGTAAGTAGCGATGAAGCCGAACGAAAAGCCGTAGAAGAATCATTTGCCCAATCGGTACTTTGGGGGTTCAACATCGAGACGGAAGAAGGAGATAAAGTTTTAGTGAATGCATCCGATTTTATTTTGCATGATGTGCACGATGTTGCCAACACCTTACGCGAAACACAGCAAGGAAATTATTCTGTAGACAATTCACGTTCGGCAATGTATCTGCCGCGCACCAAAAATTTTCCCTTGAATACAGAGTTTGAAATGACGTTAACATTTGTTGGACAACCTGCAGGTGATTATATCCGAAGTGTAACCCCTACTCCATCGAATGTTACCGTGCGCGAGCATATCTCATTTGTGCAATTGCCCGATACCAATTTCAAACCACGCAAGTTCGATCCGCGCGCGGGTTACTACAACATTTCGTACTACGATTATGCAACACCGATCAGCGAGCCGTTGGAAAAAAGATTGATCACCCGTCATCGTCTGCAAAAGAAAGATCCTACGGCTGCGATGAGCGAACCGGTGAAGCCAATAATTTATTACATGGATCCGGGGGTTCCAGAACCAATCCGTTCTGCATTGATGGAAGGCGCACGCTGGTGGAACCAAGCATTTGAAGCCGCAGGTTATATCAATGCTTTTCGCGTTGATCTACTGCCGGCCGATGCTGACCCAATGGATGTTCGCTACAACGTAATCAATTGGGTGCATCGGTCAACAAGAGGTTGGTCGTATGGCGGTGGCGTAACCGATCCGCGCACAGGAGAAATCATTAAAGGTCATGTTACACTCGGCTCACTTCGAGTGCGCCAGGATTTTCTAATTGCAGAAGGATTGCTCGCACCGTATGAAGAAGGCAAACCCGTGTCGAAAGAAATGGAAGCAATGGCACTAGCAAGATTAAGGCAATTGGCTGCGCATGAAGTTGGGCATACACTCGGACTAGCCCATGCGTATTCTTCGAGCTCTGAGAATCTAGCATCGGTGATGGACTATCCTCATCCGATTGCAAAAATCGTAAATGGCAAAATTGATTTGAGTGAAGCCTACGACAATAAGATTGGTGCCTTCGATAAAGTTTCCATCGCCTTTGGTTATCAAGATTTTCCGAAGGAGGTTGACGAGAATAAATCACTGAACGACATCATTCAAAATTCATTGAAGGCGGGACTTACTTTTTTAACCGACCAAGATGCGCGGCCGCAAGGTGGTGCACATCCGTTCGCCCATTTGTGGGATAATGGCAAAGATCCAGTAGACGAGTTGAATCGTGTGATGGAAGTAAGAAGTATTGCCTTGAAAAATTTTGGAGAGCGAAACATAAAGTCCCGTGCACCGATGGCAACGCTCGAAGAAGTTTTAGTGCCGGTTTATTTCTTTCATCGTTACCAAATGGAAGCAGCAGTGAAAGTAATTGGCGGATTAAATTATCGGTATGCACTACGAGGGGACGGTCAACCTATAACCGAATTACTCTCTCCAGAACAAGAAACAAAAGCGCTCGATGCCATTTTAAAAACGCTCGATCCATCGGTTTTAACTCTGCCAGAAAATTTATTGAAAATTATTCCGCCTCGCGCGAATGGATACTCCCGTCATCGCGAATTGATCAAAACAAAAACCGATTTAACATTTGATGCAGTAACAATTGCCGAGACAGCAGCCGACATGACTTTCGATTTGATTTTGCATACGGCTCGTGCTCAGCGATTGATTGAACACCACGCACGAAATCCAAAGCTGCCAAGTTTTGAAAATGTGATCGATAAAATGATTTCAGCTACGTTCAAATCAACACCGCGAAACGGCTTGGAAGGCGCAGTACAGATGGCCGTAAACAATGCGCTGATGGTTAACCTTGCAAAATTAGCTTTACATAAGGAGGCATCGGCTGAAACAAAAGCAATCGTCTTTTTGAAATTAGAACAATTAAAAAGTTGGCTGTCCACGAAAACTACTACCGATGAGGAATGGAAAGCGCACTATGCATTTGTGGTTCGGCAAATCAATTCGCTATTGGAAAAACCAGACGAATTCAAAGTGAATGAATTGCCGCCACCTCCACCAGGCATGCCGATTGGCGATTGCGATTTGAATTTTATTGAGAATTGATGGAGTCAGAAAATACATTAAAGGAAGGCGAAGATTTTTATTTTGAAAATGGACTGATGGTCTTCACTGAAAAATTTCACCTCAAGCGTGGTTATTGTTGTGGGAATGGATGCAGGCATTGCCCCTACTCAAACAATTCGAATGACTCGAATCACTCGAATGGTTCGAATGATTCGAAGAATTTGAATTCATCTTTTACGAATTGAACTGAGCACAAATTCTTCGGCTGCTTTTGAAGGAATCATTTCGCCATTGACGATTTTCTTTTCGAGCGATTTCATTTTTGCCACTTCCTTTTTCGATTTAAAAAATCTTTCTTTCAGCTGAAGCTGAATGCTTTCATGAAACCATTCCAGTTTTTGTTGTTCACGATTTTTATTGAAGAACCCATTTTTGGCTGTATGCAATTGAAATGATTGAATCATCTTCCAAACCTCTTCAATCCCTTTCTTTTGAAGTGCAGAAGTGGTCAACACTTTTGGTTGCCACGCTGATGTTGAGGGCTGAAATAAATGCAATGCTTGAAAAAATTCAGTCTGCGCTTGCTTCGCTTTCTTTTCATTTTCGCCATCGGCTTTGGTAATGACAATGGCATCGGCCATTTCCATGATTCCTTTTTTAATGCCTTGCAGTTCATCGCCAGCGCCAGCTAACTGCAGCAATAGAAAAAAATCTACCATGTTGCGCACCGCAGTCTCCGATTGACCAACGCCTACCGTCTCCACAATAATTATTTCAAAACCTGCCGCTTCGCAAAGTAAAATGGTCTCACGCGTTTTATCGGCAACGCCACCGAGCGATGTTCCTGTTGCCGTTGGTCTGATAAAAGCTTTAGCATCTTTCGATAACTCTTCCATGCGTGTGCGGTCGCCAAGAATACTTCCTTTGGTTTTGGCGCTGCTTGGATCTATGGCAAGCACCGCTACTTTTTTGCCAAGTGAAGTAATATGTTTCCCGAAAGCTTCTATGAACGTACTCTTGCCAACCCCGGGCGAACCGGTAATTCCAATGCGAAGCGAATGCCCTGTGTGAGGTACTATTTTTTTTAGCAGACGATCAGCCAATTTTTGATCTGTGTTTTTTTTGCTCTCGATGAGCGTAATCGCCCTACTTAAAGCAACAACATCACCAGCCAGTAGCTTTTGCGAAATATCATTTACCGATAACTTGGTATTTTTCAAGTATTATTGATTGATGTAAATTTCTAAATTTACTGATAAACCCAAAGACCTATGCTAAAATTCTGGAGCCAGTGTGTTTTCGTAACATTGTTTGTGTTCTTTATGGGCTGGGCTTTTAGAGGCCTGTTCGATCTTAAACTCTTCAGCGCATTTGATCCAGTATCACAAGCTTTAGGACAATTTGAATTGACCGATCAGGCATTTTCAAA
>DPLR01000692.1 GCA_003541895.1 Cytophagales bacterium
TTAAAGCGCGTGAATCAGTAGTAGCTATCAAGGTTTAAGTTTAGGGTTTTGGAGGTGACGATCGCTATCGCGTTGCGTTTTCTTTTCCATATTTTTTTGGAATGCTTCAGTAAGATTCACACCGGTTTGGTTGGCCAAGCAAATCAACACCCAGAGCACATCGGCCATTTCATCACCCAGGTCTTTGTTCTTGTCCGATTCTTTTTCGGATTGGTCGCCATAGCGCCTCGCCATGATTCGAGCAAGTTCACCAACTTCTTCCGTTAGAATTGCCATGTTGGTGAGTTCACTGAAATACCTCACGCCATATTTCTTAATCCATGCATCAACTTGCTGTTGGGCTTCTTCAATGGTCATAAAAATTATTGATTGAAAATTCAATTTAGCAATTTGTTAATCTAACCATTTGTAATCTGAAATTAATTCTATTAGTTTTAAGTGACAGAAGAATGACGCGAAGAAACGTTTCACACTTGCAGGTTTAAAAACATTGTAAGGGACGTGTCTTCGCGATTTTTTTTAACCTATTTTTAATCTGATGGCGAAAACCACTAAAGAAAAGGACAGAAAGATTTTTGTTCTTGACACCTCGGTAATCATCTACGAACACAACAGCATCCTCAATTTTGATGAACACGACATAGGCATTCCGATTACGGTGCTGGAGGAACTCGACAACTTTAAAAAGGGAAACGACACAAAGAATTTTGAAGCACGCGAATTTATTCGGTTGATCGATAAACTCGCGAAGGACCAAATGCTTCACCATTGGAATCCCATCAACGGAAAAGGAAAAGGAAATTTCAAGGTGGTGATGGACACGGGTGGAACCGAGCGTGTGGATGCCAACAAAGTTTTCAATGAAGACAAAGCCGATCACCGCATTTTGAATGCAGCTCTACTTCTGCAAAAAGAAGAGAAGGGCCGAAAGGTAATTTTGGTGAGCAAAGATGTGAACCTCCGTTTGAAAGCGAAGGCTTTGGGACTGAATGCGGAAGATTACACCACAGGGAAAGTAAAGAATATCAGCTCACTTTACACTGGAAGAACGATCATTGATAATGCACCCGGTGAAGTCATTGATTTGATTTATGAAAAGGGCTACTGCCCGCCCGCTGAAGTGCTCGGAAAGAAATTCGAGCCGATGAAAAACCATTATTACATTTTACGGAGCGGAAAAAAATCGGTACTCGCATTTTACAACTCAGCCAATGGAATGGTGGAGCAAGTGGAGAAAAGAAATGCCTATGGAATTAAACCAAGAAATGCAGAGCAGGCATTTGCCATTCATGCTGTTTTAAAACCTGAAATAAAATTGGTTTCGATGCAAGGCGTGGCAGGTACAGGAAAGACGTTGATTGCGTTAGCAGCAGCACTAGAACAAAAGCGAGAGTACAAACAAATTTATTTGGCGCGCCCAATTGTTCCGCTCAGCAATAAAGATATTGGCTATTTGCCGGGCGATATCAAATCGAAACTGAATCCCTATATGGAGCCGCTGTGGGATAATTTGAAGTTCATTCAAAATCAATACAGCGAGAGCGATAAGGAGTATTCCAAGATTACCGAGATGGTGCAAAATGAAAAATTGGTGATTACTCCGCTGGCGTACATTCGCGGTAGAAGTTTGTCGAATATATGCTTTATCGTAGATGAAGCTCAGAATCTAACACCACACGAAGTGAAAACAATCATTACAAGAGCCGGAGAGAACACAAAAATTATTTTCACGGGAGACATCCATCAAATCGATACGCCTTACCTCGATTCGCAAAGCAATGGCTTATCTTATTTGATTGACCGGTTGAAAGACCATGAGCTTTATGCCCATGTTACGCTCGAGAGGGGTGAGCGCAGCGAGCTGGCTAACTTGGCCAACGAGCTACTCTGATTTGGATCAAGGATAATCTAAGCATGCATGATTTTTTCCGAAAGTGACGAAAATGAAAAAGGTCAATGGTTTGCATAACCGAGTTAGTCTAAATTCGACTGGAAATCGGTTGTAATATTTATACTAATTAGTAATTCTTTTAGGGTAATTGAATCGTGACCAGTGAGTTTCTAAGTTTTAATAGGATGGTTATTTTTTCATTAATACGATCACTTCCATTTACTTTGCCGTATTAATTTCAAAAAAGAAAAGAAGGTATGTGGTTTAAGTGGGGATTTAAATACTTCACACCGGATAAACAGTTGGAGTATTTACGGGAGCATGGAGTGATGTTGGGTTCGCGGGTGCGCAATGAGCGAAAAGTTTTTCTTTATATAGTAAAAAACTTTTTCGTGGAAGTTGTTTACAAGAATGACAGCATTGAAATGGATGCGGAGAGTTTGAATATTTTCACAAACCTCAATTACCTCAACCGATATCTCGAAGAGGAACTCAATTCAACGTACTAATCGCTGATTATTTTCCGAGCGCTTTTAGCATGGTATCACCGATCAAAGCTGGTGATTCAACCACGTGAATTCCACATTCGCGCATCACTTTCATTTTGGCAGCGGCAGTATCTTCAGCGCCACCGATGATTGCACCTGCGTGGCCCATCCGTCTGCCTGGAGGTGCGGTTTGTCCTGCAATGAATCCAACCACGGGTTTTTTATTCCCATTTTCTTTGATCCAACGCGCTGCAACGGGCTCATAGCTTCCGCCAATTTCGCCAATCATTACAATGCCTTCCGTTTCTGGATCATTCATTAAAAGTTCAACCGCATCTTTTGTGGGAGTTCCAATAATCGGGTCGCCACCAATTCCAATCGCTGTAGTAATTCCCAAGCCTGCTTTTACAATTTGATCAGCGGCTTCATACGTGAGTGTTCCTGATTTAGAAACGATACCAATTTTTCCTTTCTTAAATACAAAGCCAGGCATGATGCCCACTTTAGCCTCTCCGGGCGTAATCACGCCAGGGCAGTTAGGACCAATCAAAGTTGCCTTTTTCTCTTTCACGTATTGTTTGGACGTCATCATGTCTTTCACAGGAATTCCCTCGGTAATAGCCACGATTACTTTAATACCTGCATCGGCAGCTTCCATAATTGAGTCTGCTGCGAATGCCGGAGGCACAAAAATGATGGATACATCGGCACCTGTTTTATCAACCGCTTCTTTCACCGTATTAAACACCGGACGACCCAGATGAACCTGACCGCCTTTGCCGGGTGTAACTCCACCTACTACGTTGGTGCCATACTCAATCATTTGACCGGCATGGAATGATCCTTCAGAACCAGTGAAGCCTTGAACTATTACACGAGAATTTTTATTGACCAATACGCTCATACAAGAAAGGGTTAGGAAACAAAATTAGAACATTTCTGGTCAGCGGCAAGAACGAACGCAGATTCAATTTTTAATATACATCAAAGTAAAAGGGCTGCGTTAGCAGCCCTTTCCGAAAAAATTTAAACGCAATAATTTACTTTGCAATCTTTAATTTGTTCCTTAACAAGAACTCTTCGTAAGCTTCTTTGTAGGTAGGGTTTTCTGGATCCATTTTAATGGCTTGTTCGTAGCAAGTGATAGCATCAATGAATAATTTATTTTCCTCATAGAAACCGGCCATTAAATATTTGTTGAAGGCAGTTTCTTCTTGCAGGTCGGCCGCTGACTTACTGATTTCTAATTTTATAGTTTCAGCTCTCTCTTTCGATGGGCGTTTGATCAAATGTTGCTCTGATTTACTCTTGTTATCCGCTTTTGATTTTACCTCAACAAGCACTGCGGGTTGATTGGCTAATTTAGGATCGTTCAAATCCACCTGCACGTTGGTTTCAGGGGTTTCTATTTTTAACAACTCGTCATCAAACATGTTTTTGAATGTGACAATATACGGAGAGCCACCCTTCGCTGCTTCCCAGTTGATGATCACTGTAGAATTATACGCTTCTCCATATTGATTTTCAGGCAAGAAAACTTTGATGTCTTCTAAGCCGCGGTGTACGGCTCCAGTAGCACTCAACCTTTGTTTCTTGGCTTCGGCTGAATTGCTGCTCAAAATAAAATCGGTGTATTTATTGAGTACACTAGCACCGCCTTTACCTACTTTGTCAGCAAGATCTGCAACCTTATAAACTTTTGGTTCTTTCACTTCCATTGGTTTGCCCGTATTGTGAACGAGACCCACAGAAGCATTTTCAGAGATTTTCAATTCATCACCAATTTTTAGTTTGGCTCCTGTTTTTAGCGGCTGCCATGTATCGCCAGACTTAACTTGGTTTGCGCCCTTGTTGGCCAATACTCGGAACGCATAATCTTGCGCCTGAGTTAGGAACGAGACCAGAATTAGACCAACGAATAAAATACTGCCTTTTTTCATATTAGGTTTTGTTTGAGTTCTGATTTAAGTGATAAACTTTCGTAATGCCTACAAAATTAATAAAAATCGTGCCATAAGGCATGGCGTAATTATTTGCTTAATGCTTGTTGCCTTCGTTTGGTAAGTCGCTCTTCTAATATTGCTTGTACAGGCTTCAAGAAGTCATAACATGGGCCAACCAAAGCTATTACGGCCATTGCAATAGTTAAATCGGCTTTGAATGAAAACCACACGAAGGCATATACCACTACGATTGAAATCAAAATAATTTGAACGATCTGAAGAACTACCGATAAGCCATCATACCAAATCGGTAGTTTGTCGTCAATTACTTTGAAAAGAGCCACAGTGAGCGTGCAGAGAATGAAGGCAATTAAGTATTTATGCCACTCTTCAAATTCATCTATATAATCTCCCTTTAAAATCATAATTACTGTGTTCGCATGTATTACTGGACCGAACATATCTGGGTTGGCTCGGCCGGCTACACTCTTATTTAGTGGAGTGAAATATTTATCTTCCCAAGCTGGGTCGCCAAAATAATCTCCGAGATAACCCATGATCACGATTTTATCTTTGAATAATGTAGAATCAAAATTCTCGGTCATTACATCGTTGATGTCGATATCATAACAGAGAAGCCTGAAATTGCTTTGCTCAAGATCTTGACCTTGTAACGTTTTTAAACGCACGTCCACTGTTTCTGCATTCCCTCTAAAGTTGATCAATTCTTCATCTTTGTTTCTACTTAGGAATTTCATGGTTTTAACGGAATCGTATTTCATAGCCATCTTTACAGAGAAAGCATACTCTGGATTTCCACTAACCATTTTTTTGGGGTTAATAGAACGGCATTCTTTAATGTCTTCTTGATAGTTTGCATCAGTCGGCAGGTTAGCAAAACCATGGTCGGCATAATCACTAAAAATTGGATCTGATAATTCTAATGAATCATAGTAATCGTCTGACTCAAGTTTTTTAGGATCATTGGCGGTTGCTGTTTTGGGTAATAATTTTGATACCATAACAACATTGCCAGCTTGTTTAATGGCATCACTTAGCATCAGGTTGGCCAATGTATCTAATAGCTGTGGGCAATTGACCGTATCACGAAGGCCTCCTTCGCAATTGAAATAACTATCTATTCCAATAACTCTTGGTTTGTATTTGCTTATGATTGATAGCTCTTGGGCGATTTGCATTCTACTCAATCTCCCAATGTTAACCAACACGAGTCGTTCATCTGGCTTTGGCTGTTCGCGTAGATTTGAAAATGCCTGATCTGT
>DPLR01000171.1 GCA_003541895.1 Cytophagales bacterium
TCGGATCGATGTTGTGCCAGAAAACTTCCAGTAGCTTTTCATAGGTGATCAACGACGGCTCATAAATTACCTGCACTGCTTCCACTTGGCCAGTGGCCCCGCTTGAAACCGATTTATAGGTCGGATTTTTAGTCTTCCCACCCGTATAGCCGGAAATCGTTCTTACCACGCCGGGCAGCAAATCGAAAGTTTGCTCCATACACCAAAAGCAGCCCCCGGAAAAGGTTGCTGTAGCCAACTCCTGATTTGTCAGTTTATCGGCATCCGCTTTAAAACTCATGACTGTCGATAAAGCAAAGATAATAAAAAGGAAACGTCTGAACATTTTTTTATTCAAATCTGATGACTGCTTATTGCTGAGGTAATTGCGGAAGACTTCAAAATACATCCGCGGACATAGATTTTTGATACCGTCAATTGACTAATTCAAATTTAACTACATAAACCAATGTAATTGCTTTCCTGAAACAGTCAAAAATTTTTTTCTTCATGAAAAGTAAGCAAACTCTAGGGAGTTTTAGCTAACGCAAGGCAATCGGCAGAACTCATGGCTCGTCTTTTGTCTTGCCATTTGAACCTAAACAGATACATTGAATCTATCAACAAAATTGAAATAGCTCAGCCAGGAGAATGGTTTTCATGATTACGTTACCGTTTGATTCGACCAAGCCTGTTAAAGGACAGGCCAGCATACTGATCAATAAACCGATTAATGAAGTGTTTCATTTTGTAGGAGAGCAATTTTTTGATAACTATCCTAAATGGGCCTTGGAAGTCACTGAGTTCGAGCCACTGAACGGTAAACAAGTCGTTATTGGCGCAAAGGCCCGGCAGGTGCGCAAAGATCAGGGTCAGGAAATACAATCGATTTTTGAAATAACCGACGCCCAGCCGTTCAAAAAAATCAGTTTTCAAGGCGTTACACATCCATATCGAAATACCTATTTATTCGATATTGAAAATAATAAGGATTCAACGCTATTAACATTCAGCTTTGAACTTCTGGAGCTGGAATTATTCATGAGGCCTTTTGAAAAGCTTATTCGGTCGGCAATTGAGGAAGGTGCGGAAAACACCGTTGAAAATATTAAAAACTTGATCTCGGAAACCGAACATTCCGGAAAGCGCTTTCATGAAATGCACTAGGCCGGGCATCAAGACCAAACACCGAACAGATACATTGATTATTAATTTTGGAGTTATGACATGACTTTTGTTGTTGAAAAAGATAACGGACTTATCCCGCAAATCCTCTCGGCTATTCTGGATGAGTGTGTTAACGGAGTAACGCTGGCCGACCCGGATCTTGAAGATTCTCCAATAGTTTACGCGAATAAAGCGTTCGAAAATTTGACTGGCTATTCCCAGAAAGACATTATCGGCAAAAACTGCCGATTTCTTCAAGGTCCGGATAGGGAGCAAAAAGAACGATACCAAATTGCCGAAGCGATTAAAAATAAAGTCCCCATTGAAGTGACATTGCGAAATTTCAAGAAAGATGGAGAGTTGTTTTATAACCATCTAAAAATAACGCCGTTGTTTGATCGTAAGGGCAAAGTCATCTACTTTTTGGGCGTGCAATATGACATAACCCATAAAGTGCGGGCAAAAAATGAAATTGACGAGCTGACGGCAAAACTCAATTCCATTACAGGCGGAGGGTAGATGGCGAATAAATTTAATTCAGTTAGAGTGAACCCCATCTCACTGAATAATCACTCTACCTTTTCAACATTTTTTCAATTTTACTGGCAAACGCACGTGTTATTTCCTCTTAAAACTGTCCAGGATACACCATGAATTCATCACAAGAATCTTTGAAAGTGGCTGGTGAAAATATAGCAACCAATGAAGTAAACCTGGTTTTTAATGAAGTATTGTTTGGCATAGCGATGCTTGCCTTTGTTGCTTTGGTGGTAATGGAAAAATTACAACCTTTCCGCCGCTTTAATAGACAAGTAGAAAAAAAGTCGTTTGTGACCAATACAACGGCTTTCTTGTTTAACAATATCATCCTGACAATTCTGAGAGCCTCGTCATTATTTTTTGTGGCGCAAAAATTTTCTTCGTACGGCATTTTAAGCGACATGGAAAATGGGCCGCTAAAATGGATCATTACATCGATGTGGTTTGATTTCGCCATTTACATATGGCACGTTGCAAGTCACCATTACGAGCTTTTGTGGCGATTCCATAAAATCCATCACAGCGATAAAAGCTTCAATGTAACAACCGGATTTCGTTTTCATGTCTTTGATCTTTTTCTGGAGATTTTATATAAATGTTTGTTTGTAATCATTTTTGGCGTAGATGCTTATTTAGTCCTGGCCATTGAAACAGTGGAGCTTTTGTTTATATTTTTTCACCACTCCAATCTTTCCTTCAATGCGGAAAACACCCTTTCCAATGTGATTATAACCCCCGCCCTGCACCGGACCCACCACTCGGCTGTCCGCCGCGAGCACGACTCTAACTATGGCATTGTCTTGGCTTTATGGGACAGGCTGTTTTCAACCCGTAAAGAACTGGTTCCGGAAAAAATAGGGCTTGATATTATTGAAGCCGAAAACTTTCTTCAACTTTTCTTTCTCGCCTTCATCACCGAACGTCATGTAAGAAAGATACTTCAGCTTATCCCAAGGGGAAAAAAACAATAATTTCTGTTTCAGAGAATTAAGATATTCACTAACCGCCCATTGCGATGTTATTGAACTTTGCATATTTCTCTGGCTGGTGTGCTGACTACTCCTAGACCAAATTTTGATTTGTAAGGAGTATAATTGCTCGGAGACTCC
>DPLR01000697.1 GCA_003541895.1 Cytophagales bacterium
ACATATTCAAATCGCTAAGAGATCCCAATATGCTGAAGGGTAAATGCGGCGCCTGTGAATACCGGGGTTTATGCGGTGGTTGCCGAGCAAGAGCGTATGGTCTTTCAAACGATTTTATTGATTACTGCGGAGATCTAAATGTGCCTGCAGAACTTGATAAAGACTATTTGACAGAAGATCCATGGTGTGTATATCAACCAAAAAACAAATCTGAACATAATAGAACCGAAAGTATAAGAAAGCAATAGCCAAAATCATGCTACAGAAACTTATTTATAACATGTTTGTCTTTCAGAAACTTTAATCGGCAGTTAAAAATGGCTTTGGCAGCCCGCACACGCTCTCGGTGATAGTGGACAGCCAAAATCTTGGTGGCGAAAAAACGGTAGAGGTCCACAAATCAAGAATTGTCAAAGATGAGCGAGAAGCAAATGCTTTCTTGAACATAACAACATTAAGTTCAAACAAGATGAAAGCTACTGAATCTATCAGGCTAGATTTTAAAAACACTATTACTCTATCTAACAGTTGAGGGGGCAAACCAGAATCTCACATGGCCTCTCAAAAAATTTTCTGGGAATTTTCAAAGAAACAACATTAGCATATTTTTTTGATATATTTGGGTTGTTTGCAGGTTTCCTAATTGCGTATCAACTTAATGTGTTTACACGTACACCTTGGGCTCTAGCTCTTTATCCAACACTCATAAGCATAAGAATAATTAGCGGCTTACTTTGCGGTCGGTTAAGCACTGCCCTCCATTTAGGGACAATTTATCCACGCTTTTTTGGGAACACAAAAACATTTTACAAATTAGTTGATGCCGTAATTGTTTTGACTTTAGTCACAAGTTTGACAGTTAGCATAATTTCCCTGCTTTTTGGTTATTTATTTTGGGGTATAACTCTAGCTGACTTCACTGCAATCGTTTCGATAATGGTTGCAACTCTTGCAATGGGCTTGTTTTTCTCTTTAATCACGATAAAGGTTGCGTTTGCTTCCTTTAGCAGGGGTTTAGACCCAGACATTGTAGTTTACCCAATAATATCTACAGCCGCCAGTATCTTCATCACCCTCTGTTACAGTGCAGTTTTGAACTTGTTTTTTTTCTCAACATACTTTGGACGGCTAGCCATTCTAGCCATAGGCCTTGCACATGTAGTTTTAGTGTTATACATAATAACCAGGGACAAGCGTGAGCCAGAGTTTATGAAAACTATAAGGGAATCGTTGATTATGCTTATAGTAGTGGCAATTCTTGTTACAATAACAGGCACCATTTTCAGGGGAATCAACAGGTTTGCACTAGAACGAAAAGAAATTTATATAATTTATCCAGCCTTAATCAATATGGCAGGTAATGTAGGATCAGTGGTAGGTTCAACAGCTAATACCACGCTTGCTTTAGGTTTGCTTAAGCCATCTTTCGCCTCAATTAAAAATCATACAAAATACATCTTGAGCGCAGGGTTAGCCTCATTTTTAATATTCACAACCTTAGCGCTTATATCATTAATAATTAACCATGTTTTTACTTTTTCAGGCGTGGTAAATTTCTTGGCTATTATCTGGATATCTAACATTATTATTGTGATTGGCATAGTACTACTTTCTTTTGAAATTGCAGTATTAACATTCAAAAGAGGCTTAAACCCGGAAAACTTTGTTATCCCAGTAGGAACATCGCTAGCCACGATAATTACGTCCGCAGCTTTGTTGGTTGCTCTACTTTTATTAGGATAATGAAAAGAGCATGATTAAAATAATCAGAAACAGTATTTTACTTTGGAGAGCGACCCAAGGATATGCCGAAATTTGAAAAGATAGAGTACAAACCTATCCCTGTTAGAGAGCTTTTGCTTGAGATGAAAAACCTTTCAGAACTCATGATTGACTTAGCATATTCGTCGGCTCTGTATAACGACAAAGACTTAGCAGAAGAAGTGATTGCGCTTGAAAGCAGAGTAGATACGCTGGCATATCTTTTAGAAATGGAAATAATGGTTGCTTCAAGAGATCCAAAAGATGCTGAGGCGATGGTCGGCATCTCCAGAGTCGCCTCATCTACAGACAAAATTTCAGATGCAGCTGCTGATATAGCAGCGATAGTGATTCGTAACATTGGCGTTCACCCAATAGTCGGGCAAATTTTTGAAAAAGTCGAAGAACGGTTGATGCAAGTAACTGTTAGACCTGACTCGGTGATAGCTAAGAAGAGGATAGAGGAACTTGACCTGGCTGCAAGAATGGGAGTTGACATTATTGCCATCCGTCGAAATCACGATTGGGTACTCAACCCCAAAAAAACCGAGCGAGTCTTCCAAGGAGACATTCTAATAACTCGCGGAGCACCTTCAGGCATCGAAGAGTTCAAGGATTTAGCTGAAGGCGATCTTGCAAAACTAAATGTTGCAGAACGAGCCAGATTTGAAGAGATAGTTTCGAGATTCGTTGAACTGAAAGATACCTCGGAATTAATGTTAGATTTAGCTTACTCTTCTCTGCTTCTAAACAGCAAAGAACTCGCTGAGGAAGTCGAGCGCTTAGAAGAACGAATTGACCAGTTGCATACTGAATTCGAATTGCTGGCTTTAACAAGTGACTTCAAAAAAGAAGAAGCTTCAGGTTTCCTAGGTCTTATTCGGCTGGGAGTGGCAACAGAGAAGATAGCTGACGCCGCTGCAGACATGGCCGAAGTTGTCTTAAGAGGCATCGAACCGCACCCAATTTTGAAGTTGACGATAAAGGAGGCGGAGGAAACCGTTGCTCAAGCTTGTGTTACAGCCGATTCGGCTCTTGTAAACAAGACAGTAAAAGAAGCGCGTGTGCACGAGGAAAACGGTATGTGGGTTTTGGTGATTAAGAGAACAGACAAATGTCTGCGCCCAAGAGCAGACTCAAAAATTCAGGCCGGTGACATACTAATTGCTTCAGGATACGCTGAAGGCGCTGAAGACTTAAAGAAACTTGACTCTCCAAATCAAACATG
>DPLR01000056.1 GCA_003541895.1 Cytophagales bacterium
TACGCAGCCGATTGGGCGTTGCCATTCATTAAACAGATTTGGAAAGAAGTGGGTGGAGCCTCATCACCAACACCTTTGTTTTTAGTGGGTGAAGATGACCCGAGAAGTAATATGGCGCGTGCATTTAAAGCGCCTAAAGTTGTATCCGTTATAGTGCCGAAAGAAACGATTCCTGCTGAAGTGAAAAAAGTCTACACTACAGTTATCGAAGTAAAATAGGCATGTTCGATCAATACCAAATTTGCCCTTACACTGGCCTTCGTTCCTTCACCGAAGAAGAGTCACTCTATTTTAAAGGACGCGAAGAACACATTGAGCAAGCGACTGAGCAACTTCAGCGCAATAAGTTTTTGATGTTGACAGGTGCCTCGGGCGATGGAAAATCTTCGCTGGTCTATGCGGGTATCATTCCCAATGCACGGGCTGGATTTTTGAAATCGAAATATACGAGTTGGTGTATTGCGGACTTTAGGCCAGAGCGTACACCCTTCAAAAATTTATGTAAGGCGGTTGCCAAACAATTAGATATTGCCAATGCAGAAACGGTTGAATCAGAACTGCACCACGGCTTCTCTGCGTTAGTTGATTTGTACAAAAATTCAAAACGTTTTGTCGATACCGATTCATTGACATGGAATAATGCGAATGATACTGGCAAAGCTGCATTGAAAAGAGAAGCAGCAAACTTGGTAATCGTAGTGGACCAGTTTGAGGAATTTTTCACCAACCCAGAAAATTATCATCGGGGTGTTCCATCAGTCGATTCAAATTTAGTTTTGAATTTATTGTTGGAGACTGTTCGCATCTCTTTGGAAGAAGACCTACCGATTTATGTGGTCTTCACCATGCGTTCGGATTACATCGGGCAATGTGCTGCTTTCAGAGCGTTGCCAGAATACATCGGATTCTCCCAATTTTTTGTTCCTCGATTAAACCGCTCTCAACTACAACAAGTGATTGAAGAGCCTGCCGTGTTGAGCGGCAACCGGATTACGCGAAGATTAACTGAGCGTCTCATTCACGACATTGCTGATGGGGTTGATCAGCTCCCCATTTTACAACATGCATTGAATCAGATTTGGCACGCAGCAACGCAAGGCACGGAAGAAATGGATTTGATCCACTATGCCATGGTAGGTGGAATGAGAGCAGACGAACTTCCGGAAGAACATCAAACAAAATTTCAACAGTGGTTTGAGCAACTACCGCAGCGTGTGAAGGATTGTTACCTCGAGCCCAATCTTCAAAATGTACTCGATACTCACGCCAATAAACTTTTTGAATCAGCCAGCGAAGATTACAAAACAAAAACGGGCAAAGAAATTTCAGATGCAATCGTAAAAGAGATAATTAAAAAAGCATTTACCTGTCTCACTAAAATCGATCAGAGTCGTGCCGTGCGTAACCGTATGACGTTGAAAGAAATTTGGAATATCCTGAATCTGAAAGACGTTGATATTGATACCGTAGGTGGTGTCTTGAATATTTTTCGTGAGCCAGGAAATACGTTTGTTCGTCCGTTCATTACTGAAGATACTGCATCAGGAAAACTTAGCGAAGACGATGTGCTTGACATCACGCACGAAAGTTTGATACGCAATTGGGAGTTGCTCGATCAATGGGCCAAGGAAGAATTCAACAATTATACCATCTCACTAGATTTCGAGCAGCAGCTTAACCGCTGGGTGGAGAACAACAAGTCCAATGATTTCTTATTGTCGATTGGGCCGCTCACTTATTTCGAAAACTGGTATGATCAGCTAAAACCAAATGCGTGGTGGATTGCCCGCTATCTTCCTGAAGACACGGATCAGGAGAAAAAAATTAAGAAGGCTGAATTTATTCAGGCCACCGCAAAAGAATTCTTTCAACGAAGTGCTCGGGCGCACATCGTTACGCGCTCGATCATTAAATACGGCCCAAAACGCATTGCGGCTGTATTAGCCCTTATAGCTGTTTTAGTGCTTTCCTCATTTGGCGTTATCAATTATTTAGAACAGCAAAATTCTTTTGTACTCAAAAAAATTAAAAACGAGTCGATCCAGTTGGCTGGCGATCGCAAGGTAGCCATTCAAGACAAATCGATTTTGCTTTGTGAAAACGTACGGCTCGGCCTCACCACAATACCAGAAATAGCCAAAGGCATTGACGATCCAATTGAACGTGTCAACGCCATTGCGAGTATGGGTACGGCCATGGTAGTGCAAGGATGGCACGAACCTCAAAAAGAAATTTATCAAAGCCTCGCTACAGCCGATAGTTTGTTGGGGTTGTTTCCGGTTTCGCTCTCAACTCCTCGATATAGTGACGTGCTTAGAGAGATTAATGAATTGATGGTGACCTTGGATTTCGCCTATTACTTCAATCCGAGTGAGCCTCTAAAAAAATTGGTTCAAAGCAATGCCAAACACACTGCCGCATGGCTACTGTTATTAGCCAATGAAAAGCCAGCTGATTTCATTGACATCAAAAATTTGGATATGGCCATTGAACACGCCATCAACCACAACGCATTGAGTGCAGAAGAGATCAATCAATTGCTTTCTGCCATCTCACCCTTTGAAAAATCAAAACCAGATGCATGGATCCAAGAAAAATTTGCGAGAGACATTTTATCTGAGCGTGGTTTTTTCAATTATGCTATTGCGTATAATGGTCTCTACCAAGAGCTGGCACACGTCTATGCCAGTCAAGGCAATTCGAGTAAGGCCCTTCAATGCCTCGATACTTTATTGAAGTACAATCAGAAATATCACGAGAATGATTACTCGCACATGCCCGACAATGCGTACCACATCGCTGCTACATTCTACAGATACAATCAACCGAAAGGGCTAGAAGAGTTTGTGAGTGGATATTGCCTCAGGAAAAAAATTAAGTCGAGCGACTTTTACCGCCTACTGACTGGTTATGCCCGAGTGACGTATTGGACTGGTTATCGCGTTAACTACCTAGCTTTCATGAACCGCTTTTCGAATTTGAATTTGGCGCTTAGTGATGAAAATCAACTCAATTTCTTTTTTTCAAAGTACCGAAGCTCGATTACCTCAGAATTGAAAGACAGCAATGAACGCAATTTTTATTTAGCCCTTTCTTATAAAGACCTTGGTATCAACAAAAGTCTGATTCAAATCTTTCGCAGTAGAGACGATCAGAATCAAACCAGACCTCTCTTCGACTCTGCGTTTTTTTACTATAAAAAAGTGGGAAAGGATTTTTTGAATAAAAATGTATTGATGTATAATGAAGATGAAACCCATCCATTAAAGTATCTTTTCCTATTCCCCGATTTCAATGCAGCCAGTTACCCAAGTGAGCCACGTGGAGCCTACCTTTTTTACTCAGGTGGTGGGTTTTTGCAGTACATCCTTTCTCACCAGCGAATTGAAGAATTGTATCCTACAGATGAAGAACTAAAGTACATTGAAGATTGGCTGACTGATTATAGAATCATGGATGTTGCAGGTCAAGGATGGATGCGAAAAAGGATAAGTGCGGAATTAATTTCAAAACTTGAAAAACAATTACAGAGTCACAAAGGCAACACCAGAGATTTCAGTGAACTGTATTTACTTCTCGGTGAAAAGAAATTTAAAAACAAGCAGTACGACAGTTCTAAGTATTATTACGAAAAAGTCAACACCCAGAAAATATTGAACTTCACATCGGGCCCCGGCCCTGTCGGAAATTACACCATGTATCATACGGCAAGTGCACTTGCTGATCTTGCACTTACCGATGCTTTTGATAAAGGCTATCGTTTTATTCAGGTATTCAAAAAACCTGTGAACAGATCTTCGCTCTATGCCTTTGCTGCGCAACAACTCATGCTCACCAAAATAAAATCACCGGCTATTAATCGATTAATAGATTCATCACGCGCGGAGATGCTTAGAGTTGAAAATACCGGGGTAGATCAGCAAAGTAGGGTGCAGGTACCCTTTGCGTTGGCAATGCGCTTGGATAAAAATGATTTGACTGAAGCGAATAAGGTCATGAAGAATGTTTCTTTCAAATTTGCAGTTCAGCAACTTGTCTCACGCTCCATTGCTTTCAATAATCAAATTTATCAAGCCTATAAAAATACTCCTGAAACGGTTTCTTCTACTGACAAGACGGTGTTTCTGTGGAATATTTTATATGGCTATTCGGAAGGAATGGAAAATCAGCCGGAAGGTTGGAATGCCTTTGAAGACAATTATCGTCCTTGGTATAAACACCCAATCAACTACGATGATGAAAATAAATAGTCGAGTGATGAAACATAAAGTGAAATGATAGACGAACAAACGATTTGCCCCTACGCTGGTCTTCGCTCGTTTACCGAAGAAGAGTCACTTTATTTCAAAGGAAGGGATTATCAAATCGAACAGATTTCTGAATTGCTCGAGAAGAATAAATTCCTGATGGTGACGGGCGCATCGGGTGAGGGCAAGTCGTCTTTGATTTATGCAGGACTAATTCCGAATACGCGTGCTGGCTTTTTCAAAGCGCAATACACCAACTGGGTAATTGCCGATTTCAGGCCAGAGCGAAGTCCCTTAGCAAATATGGCCTCAGCCATGTCCACCGTTTTAAATGCCGAAAAGGAAACCATAGCCACCGAATTAAAGCGCGGGTTTTCATCGCTCGTTGATCTCTATACCAATTCTGAATATTGGATTGATGAAAAAGATTCAAATTGGAATTCATTAACCGATACACAAAAACGCGAGAAGAAAAGAAAAGCAGCCAACCTTTTAGTCATCATCGATCAGTTTGAAGAATTTTTCACAAACCCCGAAAATTTTTCGAACGAATCGCCCTCACAAGATTCTCAAGTAGTTGTTAACCTTGCCTTAGAAACGGCACGCATCGCAGTCAAAAGAAATCTGCCCATCTACATTGTATTCACCATGCGCTCCGATTTCATCGGTCAGTGCGTGGCGTTTAGAGGCTTGCCCGAATATATTGGCTTCTCGCAATTTTTTGTACCGCGACTGAAGCGAAAAGATTTCAAGCAAGTCATTGAAGAGCCTGCCATCTTAAGTGGTAATAGAATCAGTCAGCGATTGATTGAGCGATTGGTTTATGACATTGCTGAAGGGGTTGATCAATTACCGGTGCTACAACACGCACTCAGTCAGATTTGGCTTGCGGCCAAACACGGCACACAAGAAATGGATCTGATTCATTACGCCATGGTAGGTGGAATGCCTGCCGATGAATTGCCGGATGAAGATCAGATCACCTTCGAAAATTGGTTCAAGACTCTGCCCGATTTTAAAAAGAAATTCTTTGAAGAAACCGGTCTCCACAAAATTATTGAGTTTCATGCCAACACGTTATACGAAAGCGCCTGGGAATATTATAGTAAGGCCAATCCATCGCACCCTATTACGATCAAGAAATGCAAACGGATTATAGCCTTAGCATTTACTTGCCTTACTAAAATTGACAATAGCAGAGCCGTACGCAACCGTATGACGTTGCAAGAAATTACAAACATCATTAACGATCCTGAAGTGTCCGTTGAAATGGTTGGGCACGTACTCACTATTTTCAGGGAAGAAGGAAATTCGTTTATCCGGCCTTATAAAACGCAAGATCCTTCAACGCACACTCTTTCTGCCGATGCTGTATTGGATATCACCCACGAAGCATTGATTCGAAATTGGAATAAACTTAATACGTGGGCACAAAAAGAATTTGAATACTATTCTACTTGGCTTGATTTCAAAAAACAACTTCATCGATGGATTGAAAGCGGAAAAAGCCGTGGTTATCTGTTGCCCATCGGGCCGCTCACGTATTTTGAAAAATGGTTTGATGAATGTAAGCCTAACGTAGGTTGGATCAGTCGGTATTTAGATCGTGATGAAAAAAAGGAATCGGCCGATCAAGTTTTAGCCAATATCAAAGAATACCTGAAGCGCAGTAGCCGCAAAGTTATTGTTACACGTACGTTTATGAAATATGGAACGCAACGTGTTGCCACCGTGTTGGCCATTTCGATCATGTTAGTGTTAAGTGGATTTTACTGGAACGATGCGCAAAATAAAAGAGACGAAAAAGTAATCGAACGAGTAATTGCCAGTGCGCAAGCTTTAGTAAAAAGTGAAGAGGTGAACTCCAATGAAAAAGCAACTTACCTTATTGTTCAAGAACGTTATCAAAAAGGAACGCTCATCTCCTCGCTTCAAAATTTGAATGATCCTAAAAGCAGACTTGCACTTGCCATCGATGTTTATTTGAACCTGCTGTTAATGGACAACCATTTTAATCAACCGGTTAAGTTGGAATTAATCAACCTTATTGAAAAAGAAATTTCTGATCTCGCTGCCAGTAAAAAAAATGATGCCTTTTTACTCAGGCAAATCAACCGCTACCTTGTGCGGTTAGTGTACGATAATTATTACAACCCTCAAGAAACCTTTAAGGCAAGGGCAGCACAGTTAACGGAAATATTGCGTGGGTTAGCTTTGAATTTTTATCATGACACCAATCGATTTGAGTCAGCAATCTCTACCGAGATTAACTTAGCATTACAATTTTGGCTAACGATTGGATCACCTACAAAAAGCCAACTTGATGAAATGCTTGCTGTGCTCTCTCCGTTTGAGTCGGCTGATAATTCAACGTTCAAAACGTATTATGCCAAGGGAAGTTATGAACCCGATGGCGTACTCAACCTTGATTATAATGGAGGATACCATTTGTTAGCATCGCTATATGCTGTATCCGGAAACGCAAAAATGATCTTGCCGTGCTTTGATAAACTACGCGAGGTGACCGACTACTTTACTGGAAGATTATTAAATAATTACAACAACATCATTGGCTATCTGTACCAATACAATCATCGCGATCAAACCAGATTAGTTTTGGATTGGCTGAGTACAAATTACAAAAACGATACACCTCCTCAGGATGTCTACCGAAATATTATGAACCGCTCAGGATACTTGAGTCGGATGTACTTCATCAACATCACCGGAAATGCTAATACACTGAAAGGGTACTTAATGTTCAACTTGTGTCTAGCGCCTCGTGAGCAGTTTCATCAAATGGCAGAGGATTACGTTGAGATTCTTTCGAAGCTCCCAAATCCAGATGATCGGAATTTCTCACTCGCCCTGCATTACAAGAGGTTGGCGATGTTTGATCATAAATATGCTTTCGATAGAAACATAGAAGTTGACACAGCTGGCCTGAACAAAATTCTTGATAAAGCATGGCATCATTATAATTTAGTGAGTGACTCCTATCTCACAAAAATCGTTACCCGAAATACGCCTTACTGGACAGACGGCATTCGTCATCCAAAGATTTCTAATCGCCATATTTTTATTTATCCAGATTATATGGATGGATGGTTTAGCCGTACGTACCACACTTCTCTTTTCTTTAACTACATGGCCAAAAAGGATTTGCTTCATCCGAGTTTTATCAACGAAGAAGATTTACTTTATGTACACCGGTGGTTAGCCAATGCATTTCTTGTTTACCCCAACACAGAGGCAATAAAATATGAAAACTTCTTTCCACTGAGTAACGAAACGTTGACAAAAGTTGCAGAGCTATTGACGAGCAAAGGCACAGATGCAAATTTGCCTTATCTGCTTTTAGCCGAAAGAAGTTTTGAACAGGGCGATAGCGCCTCAGCCTTAGCTTACTTCAGCAAGGTAGATATGAACACCATCAACAGAACTTCTGACCGCTTTGAATACCTCGAGAAGAGTTTTTTCTTGAACCAGTTGAAAAATGTTTCAAGGAGTTTGGCAAGTATCGGGAAATACAAAGAAGCTGGGGAAATTATTAGTCATTTTGAATTCCCACGTGAAAAAGCATTTAGTTATATTTTTAATGCAGAAGCTTTGTACACGAAAGAGGCAAATCCGCTAGCGTTCACTTACCTTGATTCAGCAGTAGCATTATTCAAGAAAGAAGATTTTACTGTGCTCCGTCCTGAACTTGACTACCGATTCAAACTCGTTAAAGTTTTGAGTGAGGTCGGTGGAACCAAGGTGAATAAATTTGCAGAAGACATTGAATTGGATTTTCCTGAAGGGCGTAAATTTGAAGCCATCGCAAGCC
>DPLR01000686.1:0-1985 GCA_003541895.1 Cytophagales bacterium
GTTGGAGTCGCAAGGAGCGGAAAGGGTTGTGTATTTTGAAAAATCAAAGACCTGGGCGAACGCAATGAAGTTGCCCATCTGCACGACGCTCATGGCCCCGATGAATCCTTTCAGGCGATCCTCATCGCTGTAAAGCTCGGCGAAAAGGTTCTTCCCGTTCTTCGCTTCATTTTGCGGAAGGCCTGTGCGCAGTCCCTCCTCCAGGTTGCCCCAGAAATTGTAGAGCCGGTGATTCATCATTTCCAAAATTCCACCGATGTAGCTCGGCTTCTTTTTGTCGAGGAAGAAATCGGTGTCGGGGCTGTTGGAGTAACGTGCGGTTTCTAAAATTCCTTCGCGCGTAAGGAAGCCGAAGGCAAGTAATGAATCCAGAAAGTCGTACACATGTCGATCGGTCGATTTCAAATTCAAAAGTGATTTGATTTCTTTACCTGATAAGGATTTCTTTTCAGCCAAGTGTGTAAACAATTCAAAGTTCACTGCCGACAAAAGAATTTTTGATGCCCAAAAGCCAGTGCCAATCTGCATGATGTTAGCAGGCGTGGGGTGATTTCCATGATGTTCCATAGTATTCGGTTTAGTTTTTCAGAGTTGAATTAATGATTCAAAGCTGAAGGATCTTGTGATCAATCCTTTTAACCCAGGTTAAAAAACAAAATGACTTTAGATTTCTTTGGTTAGCCGTTTTCGCATGCGGCTTAAGGACTGAGGCTCTACGTTCAGGTACGAAGCGATGTATTGCAAAGGCACGCGCTGAAAGATTTCAGGATTGGTCTCCAACATATTCAAATACTTCTCTTGCAGGCTCAGTGTTTTCACTTCGCCCATGTTCTTCATGGATTGTGCCGCCCTGCGCGCCAGCTTCAAGGTGTACCATTGCTTGAGTTTGGGAATTTTGCTTTCGAGCATTTGAAAATCCGTTTTGGATATTTCGAGCAACGCACAATCTTCCAACGCCTGCACATACACCGATGACACCTGGCCCGAATAGTAGCTGTCAATATCTCCTGCCCACCAATCTTCAAACGAAAGCAAGATTACGCGCTCATGCCCGCTGGGGTCAACGCGGTAGGTGCGCATGCACCCTTGGTTGATGTACGCTTTAAAGTCAGCCACCGTGCCCGGTTGTATGTAGAATGCCTTTTTGCAAAGATGCTTCTCGTGAAAATGGCTTACAAAGAATTCAAACTCTTCTTCACTAAACCCAAACGTTTCCTTGAAGAGTTTAACAAACCGGGGCTGAAGGAGTGAAGAAGGGATCATTCTATTTGCCAATCTATAAATTTATTACGGCAAATATATTTTTCCTAGAGAGTTTCGGCAGGAGGAGTAGAAACTCACGAAACGGTAGATATTGCTGGGAAGCGCGGTACAAGCTAAGAAGTGAAATTGATTTGGTGTTCGAGCTATATTCTCAAATCTCTTGCGCTATGGTAAACTGTTAAAATGTTTATTTGATCAGTCGATATTATTTCGTAGATGATTCGATAATTTCCTTCAATAAGCTCTCTCACATTCGGATCATTCTTCTCAGGAACAATTCTCCCTGCTTGTGGAAAATTCTTTAAGATGTCAGGCCGCTCAAATAATTTTTTAACAGTCAGCTTAGCGTATTTTTCTGAATTCTCGGCAATGTATTCGCCAATACTGCCAAGGTCATTTACTGCCTGATCAGTCCAAATCAGTTTAACCATTTGCTCAACTTGGCTTTGGCTTGCTCGTCTGTATTCACTTTCCCCTCTTTTACTTCTTGGCGTCCTTTTTCAATTTTTTCTAGGATGATCAATCTCTCAATAATCTCATCTATTGAAAATTCATCGGGAAGTTTATTCACTGATTCGATCACAGTCGACTTTTTCATGGGTTGAATTTATTTTCAATTTAATGAAAATCTATGTAAGCATTAAACACCGATTCCCTAAACGGGAACTGCTGTGAAGAAAAGCATACCTGAAGTCTTTGAGATGCTATTGCTTCCTTTTCCA
>DPLR01000686.1:2319-4239 GCA_003541895.1 Cytophagales bacterium
TCTATGAACCAACGGAAACTCACAAAGGCAAACGTAACGAGGTAGCTTCTTACCATCCACTCCTGATGCAGCTGAATTTTTTTATTTCGAATGGCGATGTATGCCATCGTAGAAGTCGACAGCCAAACCACTGCCAGTGTTGCGAGCGAAACAGCCCAGGGCACTCCATCCTTAAACGCCCGAGGCACCATTCCCAAAGAACAAAGTGAGCCCACCGCAATAGCACCTAAGTAAATGCGCCCCACCCAGCGATGTACATGAATATAATTTTTGCGAAATGTTTTCCAGAACTGCAGGGCACCTAACACCAGGGCCGTGATGCCCCCGGTGATATGACCAACCAGGAAGTATTTTACTTCCCAATATTTTCCGAAGACTTCTTCAGAAAAGCCGTAGTAGGGAAATACTTTTAAAAGAAACTTCACGGCCAGGTAAACCATAAAGAGATAGATCACCCATTTCAGTACAGACTGAAAAACAGGAAGCCGAACTACAGAGGGTTGATTCATAGAAATAGGTTTGGTCAGTTAGTTTTTGCCACCGTGGCATTTAGAAAGATAGTAAGTTTTGAAAATCTTTTCCAGTTCTTAGTGCCCCTGAAACGAGAGATACTGCGAGGAAGAAGATATTTTTAAGTATAAACAGTATCTTTAAATTATTAAATTAGAAATGGATTATTCTTCTCTTTTCTTCGGAAAGACATTAAATGACGTCACCTATGAGGACGTTGAAAAATTCTTTTTACAAGAGCGGACAGAAACTGATCAAATTGAATTCAAGTCATTTGCGGGAAATCTTGAGTCGAGTTTTGAAAATGTTAAAAAGACAATCTGTGGATTTTTAAATTCGAAAGGTGGCCTTTTGATTTTGGGCGCACCCCATGATGATTCTCACAAGAAAAATTCTGTAATGGGTAGTTTGACTCCGATCGCAACTGCACTAACAAGAGATCAATGGATTAACAAATCTTCCGATTCAATTATTCCGCTTCCAACAGGGATAAGAGTAAGACCAATTAATAATTCTGCTGGTGGCCAAGTTATTATTTTTGAAGTCGATGAGAGTGATCATTCACCTCACCAATACAAGGGTATTTATTATATGAGAATTGATGGGCAAACAAGAACTGCGCCTCATCATTATATTGAAGCCCTATTCAGAAAAATTAAAAAGCCCACCCTAGAAGCATATATCAGATTTACAAGAGTTAATTTCATTGCGACAGAAAATTCATACAAAGTGGATTTCGATGTCTATTTTTTCAATTGGACAGATTCTCAAAACGTTATCGATTTATCTTACAGAATGCTGATTAGTGAGGGCTCATTTCTTCTTAGGTATAATATGGATAGCAACATTTCAGATGATGGCAAAATTTTGGAAAAAGTCTCTTCAATTAAAGTACTTCATGCTGGAATGCCCTTTGTCAAGAGTCATACATTCCTCATACCGGTGCAAAATAGTATGGGCTCTACTTTACTTCTTTCTTTTGGTGCAGAAAATACGAGCGGAAAGATTTGCATTTATGAGATAAATCTCAGTTCAATTGTAACAAGTGATGCTGATTCCATTGTAAAGAGCCGCACTGAAAACGAGAACCCTAGAGACAGGAGCAATTTATTAGGAATGAATCGGGTTGAGATTTTAAAGAAATTTCTAGGAAGAAACCCTGAAGGGAAAGATTAAATACTAGATTCACCTGATAGGACAAAAAATCAATTCTATGGCAACGGCAATTATTGGCAAAGAACATTATCGTACCGAACTGATCAGCTCGAATCATCACCTGACGGCTGATGAACCTTTGGCAAACGGTGGCAAAGACTTGGGGCCGTCACCACACGATTTTCTGATGATGGCACTGGCCTCGTGCACCGCCCTCAGCGTGCGCATGTATGCGGACCGGAAAAATTATGCGCT
>DPLR01000282.1 GCA_003541895.1 Cytophagales bacterium
AATTCGGTTACAATGATTGGTTTTCTACCTGTCAATTGCGTGAGCTCATCAGCAATCATTTTACCTTGGCCTTCATGTCCGCAAATAGTTATGAACGCATATTTCTTGATGTTGCCATTTTCCATTTTAATATAGGATGTGAGTGGTGAAGCAATTTTTGAGCCCCATATAGGTGCAATAAAAATTACCATGGAATAATCATTGAGAAACACTTCGGGCTTTTTGATTTTTGGTTCTCTTCGAAAAAGGAGATCAAGAAAAATAGTGAAGCCTGTTCTTCTTTTCTCTTCTTCGATTTTAACTACATCACAGCCCAATCTCACTTTCAACTCGTGTGCAAGTGATTCATTATTGGCTGAGTGCGAATAGTAGACAATTAGTGCTTTCATAACGGCTCTTATTTATTGTGTAAAAATTTGTAATTCGTTTGTTCAACAAGTGAATGGCAAACGAGTAATCACTGCACAATAGTAGTATCACCAGTGATCATTTCTTTTGATCAAAATCAGTTGTGATAAAGATGTTTGTAACCTAGCGAACGTTAATTTATAGCGCTTGGGCTTTTAAAAATATTTAAGCGCCATTAATTAAGAATGCTCAAGAACTCAAGCATGATATTATTCTCGATCCAATTTAGATAAATGCAGTGTACGTCTGTTGAGATTGGAAGAGTTGTTAGTTTTCTTTAGGTAGTGAAGCGCCCGTAATCACGGATAGTTGGTCAATTAATTTTTCTTGGGAAGGTCCATCATCGGCCATTGGATTATAGCTTCTTTCTTTTTGGTGAAAAAAATAGCGACCGCTTACTTGGGTTTGTTTATCGCTGCTTACGGCAAGCCACGCTTGGGTCTCGTATCCTTTTTGTAAATCATCGGGAGCATTTCTTCCGCCCATCTTTGTGGGCACCCAGCCAGGGTCAACGGCATTGCAATACACCCCGGGCCAATGACGTGCTACGGCCAAAGTCATCATCATGATATGTAATTTAGAATCGGAATAACTGATACGATCCGTGTTTTGTTTAACGTGTTCAAGGTTCGGTCGTCCGTGCAGGTGCATGCCCGAGCTCAGGTAGATCAGTCGTTTTGGTTTTTGAATTAAACAGGTGAGAATGTAGGGCGCTATGGTATTTACTACAAAAATTTCTTTGGCCGAAGCTTGGTAAACCCCAACATTATGGATGACGGCATCAAACACACCCAATTGATTTACTTTTTCTGCAAGTAGTTTTGTTTCATCGATACTTGATAAGTCAGCGGTTAAAACACTGGCTGCGCTTGGGATTTTAGTTAATGCATCTTTTGCGCGGTTTGCATTACGTGCATGTATAACCACCTCGTGACCTTGCATAATTAAAAGTTTCGAGGCCATTTGCCCCAGCCCATCAGCCGAGCCCGTGATGAATATTTTTGACATAGTTGCTAAGATAAGATTGTAATATTATAAAAAAAGAAACGAGACAGAGGGAATGGCAAGAGGCTCGTATAAGTGAGCGACCCGCAAGTTTCTTGCAGGTCGCTCTACTATTGATTATTTTTTTTCTGATTTACTCATTGGAAATTTGCTGGCTGTCTCTCGTATTTTTTTGCACGGCAATGGCTCCGAATAAGCTCAACGCAAACGACATGGCATAAAAACCTTTTTCGCTTCGCAGCAAGTTGGCATTCCATAAACCAATGATGAGTAACGTAATTGCCAACAACGTGGAAAACCATGCCAGCCCATAATAAATATTGGTTACGGGTATTCCTTCGAGTTGATCGCGAACGGCTTTTTGCAAGGAGACAGCAGCGAATAGGCCAAACATAAGGATGGTGAAATAATATCCTTGTTCATTCAACTCCATTTCGGCATTCCATAAACCAATGATGAATGTTGCTATGCCTAATAAAAGTGATGCCCATGAAGCTGCTACGAAAGCGTTCGAGGGTTTTTGAAATTGTTTCTTTTCCATAATTAAATAGTTTGATGCATCAAAAGTATTTTCATCGTTCATCTTTCCTTTTGACAAACATCAAAAAAGCATAAGCGTTAAATATCAATGAATTGGCTTTTTGTCAATGACCTTTTGAGCTATTCTGATTAACTTGTGTTCTGAAGAAATTTAAACTTACTATTATGAAAAAAGTAATTTGTGTTCTTCTGTTGATGCCGTTTTTATCTATCGCACAACAGAAAGAAGTTTTGTCGCCCAAAGAATTTCAAACTAAGTTGAGTGATAAGTCGGCAGTTGTTCTTGACGTACGAACGCCCGAAGAATTCAAGGAAAGCCATTTGAGCAAGGCGATCAACAAAAATGTGAATGATGCCGACTTTGGTGATTATTCGGCTAAGCTTGACAAGAAAAAAATTTATTACGTGTACTGCTTGGCAGGCAAGCGCAGCCACAAAGCTGCCGTAGACATGCGCAAAAAAGGATTAACAGTTTATGAACTGGAAGGGGGCATTGACAGCTGGCAAAATGCGAAGCTGCCCGTGGTGAAATAATTTTCTAAATCTTGATATAGCCCCAGTTCTCACCGGTTTTAATCCGGTGAATCTGCATATCGCTAACGCCAAACTGTTTGGCAATGGTTTTCAAACGCGTTTTGCCATTGAGCATTTTCTTTTTGATCAACTTCACACGCTCGGCAGTAAGTTTATAATTGCCGATTTCGTATTTCCTTCGATCTAATCTACTGTGGTTATTTTTTTGCTCTACAGTTGCCCACTTTAAATTGTGCACGTGATTATCTTCTTTCTTAAAATTAAGATGGATAACGAAATTGTGCTTAGGCGAAGGTTTCTTTAGGAAGAGGTCGGCTACCAAGCGGTGCAGAAGAAAAGTCTTCCGCCCTCCTTTGATCTTAAAGGATAGAGCGGGGTATCCTCGTACTAGCACGTGCTTAAGGAACCTTCCTTCTAAAATTTCCTTGGTGTAGCTGATGACACGCCCATAATTGGTGATCGCATAGCGAAACCCATTTGGGGTTTTGGGGAATGGAAGTAACTCGTACTTCTCATTCGAGTACAATCTTATTGAAGCCATTAAATAAAACAAACTGTTGATTAAAAGTACAAAAAAATGCAATACAAAAAACCCTCCCGCATTTAAAGGTAATTTTTAACCACATGATTAATTTCAGGAAATGCTCTATGCCTTGTTCTTTAAAGGCTGTTAATTGCCACCCAAAAAAATATTTATGGACTTTTTACAGAAGAACCTCAATCATACTTTTCTATTACGATTGGCCCTTGCCGTAATCATGGTGATGCATGGTGTAACATCTTTCCTCAACATGAGCGTGCTTGATTTTGGCAAAGGAATGGAAGAACTCTTTGCCTTTATGGGGACACCGATAGCAATTCTGGTGAAAGCCATTCATGTGATAAGTATCCCAGCTTTATTGTTGAACCGCTATCTTAAACCGTTGGCCGTTTTAAACATCATTATTTTTGCCATGGGCATTCTCTTGGTACACGGCCGCAATGGTTGGTACGTTGTAGGCGGTGGCACCAATGGAATAGAGTTCAACTTCTTGCTCATCTTCTGTTTTCTTACGTTGCTTTTCCCTGGAGGATTAGTAAAGAAGACAGCCGAGTAGAAACTTTAATGCTGATCGAATAATTTTTTTTGAAGATTATTCCAACACAGTCAATTCAAGACGCGCATTTTTGCGAGCTAAAGTACTTTTTGAATCATAGATTGGCTTGTCGCCACCCATGCCAACAGCCTCAATCCGATCGGCCGCTATGCCTTGATCAATGAGCCATGATTTGGCTGCATCCGCGCGGGCTTGTGATAAGTCTTTGGCAGAACCTTTTTCGGTTTTCTGATCTTTACTGGTTATCGAAAAATAATTTTTGGATGGCCCCATGGTAATGATATTGCCTCTAGAGTTTCCATTCGTGTAGCCTTCCAAACGAATGCGCATCGAAGGTTTTTCTTTGAGCATGTCAAGCACTTCGTTCAGTTGCCCTTGGCTTGAGGGCACCATGATGGCAGCTTCATTGAAGAAATTCAATCCTGAAAGAATGAAATTGGCACCTTTCGATGCTCGCTCCATTTCAAAAGTTACCATGAAGAAATTGCCAAACAGCGTAACATCTTCTTTCAAAGTATCGCGCTCAGTTTGTTTGTAGTTCAAGGTTTGAACCGCATCGTTGTAACCAAACGCTGAAGCAGTCAATACGATGTTGCCTGATTTTGATCTGGGGTCAGACATATTGAAATAAGCATTGGCTTTCACTGTGCCGAGCGAACGGTTATTATCAGGGTCAGAGACTTTGATAATGCCATTCATCACTTGCTTGTTACTTTTCTTGATGATGGAAAGAAATACGGGTGTATTGCCCAAGTGCTGTGGTTTGAAAACCGGCTTCGGTGTTGGGTTAGGAATAAATTCAGTAACGATCGATGGAGTTGATGTCTCTTTGGAAGTGATTACCTTCTTGGCGGTATCGGCAGGTAAATCGATCGGTGTGTCTTCTTTGATTTGCTTTCCGTCTTTGATTTTTAAAACCCAGGCCGTGGTGAAATTTTCCGTGGCCCTGGCTTGCTTCATGCGGTCGATGGACTGGCGGAACTGTGTGAAATCAAAATTGGCCAGATACACGTACACAAAACCTTTACTTTCTTCAAGACCATAGCCCGTATGGAAACCACGTTGGTTCAATAAATCGGAATACGCTTTGGCGTCTTTGCCTTGGTTGCGCAAAAAAGTAGACACCACTACGTAATAGCCGTTGGCCAGTGTGCTGGCTTGCTGCGCAAATGAATGAGTCAGTGAGAAAAAGACAAAGAGGGAAATAGAGATTCGCTTCATACTGAAATTTAGGTTAGGCGTTAGGTCTGGACAAAGTTTTTAGATGATTCTTTAAATGAACAGCGAAGGTTGTGGATTTTTAGAAAAAACCAAAACGTTATTTTATTAACTGATTGATGAATTTGACGAGATGCTGAAAATTTCGGATTGATGGCTTTAGGTTGTACACACTTTTTGGACTCTCATGCAAATAAATTAAGATGGTTAGGATTATGAGAGAACTCCCCTCTAACGGCATCAAATAATTTATACTTAAATAACTCAAATTTTTCAGGTGGATAAATATTAAAGTAATAAAATAGAAATTGCCTTTCATATTGAGTAAACTGAGCAAAAAGAATGTTCAAATATTTTGAACGTCCTTCTTCCGTTCTTTTCTTACAAATCATTCTAAGTATCTCGATAAGATTTTGAACGTAATGACCAAAAACTATGTCCGCACTTGGTCTAATCCTTTTCTGAAATTCTTCTTCTAGTTCTTTTATATCATTGACATGCCAAATCAAATTGTATTTAGAATTACAAAATGCTTCGAATTCATTTCTCTTTCTTTCTAGGTTATCAATTATTTTGTTATGCAAATCAATCATCTTAAAAAAAGTATTATCAAACCTTTCGAGTTTTTGAATTATTATTTGCTTCTGTAAACGTTCCTTTTCTTCATTGAAGTTTGTTTGAATTTGCTCCTTTTGCTCGTCAAACAATTTTCTAGCCTGATCTTTTTGTTCATCATGATGTCGCTGTAATAGTTCTTTCTGTTCCTTAAATTCCTTTCTAGAAGTTTCAATTTCTTCCTGTTGTTTAATTATTGTGATTATAAGTCCTGCTATAGTAATGCCACTAAAAAGCGCATTCAATGTCCCAAAAAGATCACCCACTTGACCCAATTTCATAAAATCAGTCGACACAAATTTTATCAAAATGAATGGAGTTGATATCCAAATGGCGACAATTACTAATGAAGAATAAGCAAATGCATATTTTTTTAAATGATTAGTCATAATTAGATTGGTTAGTCAAGGACTCTTAATAAAAATACTAAACTAATGTGACTTACTTAGCTTCGCGTCATGCACATGCCCTCCTAGCTGTTCGCAGTTATGGTTGAAAATATTTTTTCCCTCTCGTGTCCAATCTGCTTTTGTCTGTTTGATATATCAACAGAAATCAATGTTTAACCTTTAACTTTAGTAGGATGGACGAATTCATTTTAATTTTCAGGCACCAGGATGGCAGCAAGGTTGCCAGTCCGGAGCAAATGCAAACCTGGATGAAACAAACGATGGACTGGATACAGTCGATTGCAGCTAAGGGCAAGTTTGTGAGTGGCACGGCTCTGCCGTTTGCCGATGCGCGCGTGGTGCATCACAAAGGCATCGTTACCAACGGCCCGTTTGGCGACATCAAAGAAACGATTGGTGGCTTCATCATTGTGAAAGCGGAGTCGCCCGAAGAAGCTGCCGAGTTTGCGAAGGGCTCTCCTGTTTTGCAAGGCGATGGAAACACCGTAGAGGTGAGGAAGATTGCGAAGAATGATGGGGTACATTGAGACAATGAGAGAATGATTGAATGAAAAAGTAACAAGCACTAAAAAATTGAAATTTATGAAAGACTTTTTATTGGTTTATCGGATGGACTATAGTATGGCTACGAAGCGCACGGCTGAAGAAGAGCAGGCAAACATGAAGCGCTGGATGGACTGGCTTGGCAGTATCGGTGCGCAAAATAAATTGATCGACCGCGGCAATCGTCTCGAAGAGAAGGGTAAGGTGGTAAAGACAAATAATGTTATCACCAACGGGCCGTACTCCGACATCAAAGAATCGATTGGTGGTTACTCGCTGGTACGCGCAGAATCGCTCGATGTTGCCACGGAAATGGCCAAGGGTTGTCCTGTACTTTTGGCCGGAGGAAATGTGGAGGTGAGGGAGATTAGTAAAATGTGAGAGAAGACACAAGACATTAGACATAAGTAGTAAGACTTCAGAAAATATAATTTTTCTTACTACTTATGTCTTGCTACTTACTTCTATTCAAATGAATCAGCCAGAACTGATACCGCACTTGTTTCGCACGGAGTTTAGAAAAATAACTTCGGTGCTGGGTAAGTTGTTGGGTGCTGGTCGACTTGAAATGGCGGAAGACATTGCGAGCGAAACTTTTCTTGCAGCGATGGAGACGTGGACGTACAAAGGGATTCCTGAAAATCCGGCAGCGTGGTTGTATGCGGTGGCCAAGAACAAAGCGAAAAATGTTATCGCGCGTAATTCGCTTTTTGATTCTAAAAGAGCGAAGGAGTGGGTGCGCAATTCACAAAATGAAGAAGTCATCGATTGGTCAGAAAAAAATATTGCTGACAGCCAGCTGCAGATGCTGTTTGCATTGTGTCATCCGGCCATTCCCGCAGAGGCGCAGATTGGTTTGTCGTTGAGGGTGCTGTGTGGCTTTGGTATTGATGAAATAGCCAATGCATTTCTCACGAACAGAGAAGTAATTAATAAACGATTGTTTCGTGCACGTGAAAAGTTGCGCGAAGAAAAAATTGAAATCGCTTTTCCCGAAGAAAAAGAAATCCTCCATCGACTGGAGACGGTTCTGAAAACACTTTACCTTCTTTTCAGCGAAGGTTATTATTCAGAAAGCAGCGACAACGTGTTGCGCGAAGATCTCTGCCTTGAAGCGATGCGGCTCACGCATTTGCTTACCGAGTACGAGCCGACCAATCTGCCGAATGTAAATGCATTGTTATCGCTGATGAGTTTTCATGCTTCGCGATTTGAAGCAAGAAGAAACGCAAATGGAGAACTCGTACTTTATCAAGATCAAGACGAAAGAAAATGGAATCAAGAGTTGATAGCTCAAGGAATTTATTTTCTGAACAAAGCCTCTCAAGGTAAGCTACTTTCAAAATATCATCTCGAAGCAGGTATTGCATACTGGCATACACAAAAAGCTGACACGAGCGAGAAGTGGGAGAGCATTCTGCAGTTATATAACCAGTTATTACAGATAGAGTATTCACCGTGGCTGCACTTAACCGCACATTTGCGCTTTCAAAGGCTAATGGAAAAAAAGAAGCCATTACTGAGGCTGAAAAACTCAAGCTAACCGATAATCAATTTTATTTCATGTTGTTGGGCGAACTTTACACGGACATTGACGATGTGAAAGCCAAAGCGCATTTTGAACGCGCCTTAGCTCTCTCTAAAACGCAACCTGATAAATCCACGATCAAAAAGAGAATTGAATTGTTTCAAAGAAAATGATTTCATTTCGATTAAATTTGATAGTTAATTTTTAGGAAGTGAGTCGCGTCAAGCATATTCAAATTTCAGGCAAGGAAATTCTATCGATCGATTATTCTGGCTGCAAAGCTGAAGAAATGATTGAAGCTTTTAATCAGGCTAGAGAAGAAGTTCTCCGAGTCAATGGGAATTGCTTAATCCTGACCAATTTGGCGAATGCATTTATCACTCCAATTTTTTTGCGTTATGCTGAGCAAGAGATGCCTAAAGTAAAGCATCTCATCAAGAAGAATGCGTTTATCAATATGAGTTTTCCGCAACGGATGATACTTAAAGGTTTTACGCTATTTATCGGAAAGAAAGATTTCGTAGCCTTTAATACCTATGAGGAGGCCATCCACTATTTGGTGACCGATGACAATACAATAGAGTGAGCCAATATTATTTTCCGTACAAGGTTTTACCGGCTGCTTCAAATTTATCGCCTGCCTTCCAATAAGGCCGTGTTGGTGAATTGCCAATGAGATACGAAGCGTAAACATAAGATCTCAAGTATTTCACAACGTAGTCGAAGTCGAGCGATGAAACTTCATCGGGTGGTTGATGGTAATACTTCATGAGTTCTTCATCCATTGTTTTTATACCAGGACTGAAGTCTACTGCTGGAACACCCTTTGCTGCAAAGTTGTAATTGTCAGAGCGCTCGTACAGATTTTCGTTTGGAACTGGATCACCATGTAAGGCAAGGCCAAAGGCCTTGCATCCTTTTTTCAAAAGTTCATCCGCTGTGGTTCTATTTAAATCGATCAGCGTGATTATAGATTTGTCGTTGTAACCTGCGCCATCGCAGTCTAAGTTGTAAACGGTTTGGTTCAACGGAATCATTGGGTGATTGGCGTACCATTGGCTTCCGAGCAATCCTTTTTCTTCTCCACAGAAGGCCAAAATAATCAAAGACCGTTTCACCGGATTGGCAGAAAAGAATTTAGCGGCTTCCAAGATGGCAGTTGTTCCCATTGCGTTATCGCGTGCTCCGTTGTAAATGCTGTCTTGTGTTTGATTTTTACGTACGCCAATATGATCGTAGTGCGCTGAAAGAACAATGTATTCATTTTTTAGAGTAGGATCAGTCCCTTCAATAATACCAACCACATTTTTCCCTGGAATAATTTTTGGAGAAGAAGGCTCAACGCTGAATGAGCCCGTAGCCGTTTTTTGTTTGATTAAATTATTCAAGCTTTCGCTTTCGGATTTACGCATCCAAAAATGCGGCATGTCTTCAACGGTTGAAACTTCATCAGATAATGATATCCTTGAGCCAGACAAAAACCCAGCGATTACTTGCCAAGAGGGTTCTGCAAATGAATAAATTTCAATTAAAGCAACTCCGCCTTTGTTGCGTACCAGTTTATATTTTTCAGGAGATTCTTTTCGGTAGGCTTGGCGCACGGTGCTTTTTTCTGAAGTACCCGCATAGCTAACCACTATTTTTCCTTTTACATCGACACTATTAAAATCTTCGGCAGTTCCATATCCAACAAAAACAAAATCACCTGAAATAGAAGACGTTTTTCCATTGAGTACTAAAAGGTCTTTTCTATAAGTAAATACTTCACTACCTAATTTGATTTCTGCCTTCTTTGGAGGCTGGGTTTGTTGCAAACCAACCTCTTGAAAATAGGTAGGAGCGTTGTTCACGGTTTTCAGTCCCTGCCGTTTGTACTGCGCAGCAATGTAATTGGCAGCAATAGCAATTTCGGGCGAGCCTGTATCACGTCCTCTCATTTCATCAGAAGCAAGAAATGTCAGGTGTGCTTCTGCATCGGCTTTGGTAACAACATCGGTTACTTTTTTTACAATTTTCTCTTGAGAAAATAAACTCGCTGAAAAAAGGAAAGCAAAGGAGGTAAGAATGATTTTTTTCATGGCTTTCAAAATGGATGATAGTTGTGCCAAGGTATTAAAATAACTTTAACAACCTCCATTTTGAATTCAACTTTTTGATCAGCGGCAGAACTTCTAAAGAAGCTTTTTTATTTTCAAGGATTCTTTCAATTCAATTAATTTGTTCCGTTCCGTTTGCAGTTCGCGGGAAAGTTTCACTTCACGTTCTACAGCGTTGCGCTTGAATTCTCTCAATTCATTTTCGCAACTCACAGCAATCAATTTGTTTTCTTTCACCGCTATTTGCATGAGTTTTATCCTACCGAGTAAAAATAAAATTACGCTACCGAGCAACATTAACCCAAGAGCAGAAAAACTTAAAAAAGTTACTTTTTGAAAATCAATACCGAGTACATTGA
>DPLR01000210.1 GCA_003541895.1 Cytophagales bacterium
GATTTCCATGTCGCGGTGCGGATGTGTGCCGAAGCCCATGCCACCTTCAACGAAATCGTCATTGAGCACGCGGAGTGCTCCGAAATGAACCCTGGTTGGGTCATAATAATGCGCGAAGCTGAAGGTGTGGTTGGTATCGAGCCAGCCGTGGTTGGCATGGCCTCGTGTGTTGGCTTTATGGATTACTGATTGCATGTTTAAACATTTAATTTATGATACTACACAATTCGGCAGGAAAAAGTTCTATGGTTAGGATTAACCTTATTGTTTTAAAGAGAGGTCAGGGATAATGACGGTAAACTCGGTGCCTTCACCAAATTCTGAATGGACTTTGATCGACCCATTGATTTTTTGAATCGCTTCTTTAACAATGTATAGCCCTAAGCCAGAGCCCGAACTATTTTTCGATCCACGAAAAAACATATCGAAGATTTTAGGCTGGACTTCTGGGGGTATTCCTTCACCATTATCAGATACTTTTATTACAGCGTTGTTATCATCCACCTTCACCGAAACTTTTATATAGGGATCAGTCTTTCGGAGATCGGCATATTTCATCGCGTTTGAAAGGAGATTGTTTATGATGATGTTGATGCGAATAGTTGACGAGTGAAAAGATTGATTTTGCTTAATGTCAATGACTCTCCTTATTCGATTGAATTTTTCCATGAACTGCAGTTGTTCTATGGTATTTGCCACCATATATTCAAAGTTGATCGCTTCTGGTACAACTTGCGTTCGCGTATTTCGCGAATGATCAACGATATCATTGATAAAATGATCCATCCGCAGCAGGCTTTTCTTTTGCAGGTCGAGCAGGGGTTTCATGCTTTCAACATCCTTCTCCATTTTTGCTACTTCGATCAATCCGAGCAAGCAGGCTATTGGTGCGCGCAAATCATGCGAAGCGCTGTACACAAAACGATCAAGTTCAGTATTGATTTTTACAAGGTCTTCGTTTTTTTCCTGTAAGGTGAGTTGTAGTTTTTTATTTTCTTCCTCAGCTCGCTTCCGATCACTGATATCGCGAACAATGGCTGGTATCGTGACTTCGCCTTCAACGTCAACTCGGTTTAGCGAGACTTCTGCATCGAATGGAGTACCATCGTAGCGCGTATGTTTCCATTCAAAAAATTGGGGCTGGCCTATGAGTGCAGCATTGATTTTTTCCATTGCTTTTTCTTCAGACGTTCTGCCATCAGGTTGAAATTGAGGCGAGAAGCGATACGGAGTTTGCCCCACAATTTGGTCGCGCGTGCATTGAAAAATTCGCAAAGTAGCAGGGTTGCAATCCACGAATGTGCGCTCATTCATGGTGAAAATGGCGTCATGCGCTGAATTGAATAAAGTCCGAAACCTGAATTCACTTTTGCGGATTTCTTCTTGCTCATCGTTTTTAAACGCATTCATTTGAACATTACCTTCATTTAGAAATAAAGATAAGAACTTTAATTATCAAGGAGTTAAGAAATTATTGCGCTGATAATGCTTGGTTCAGCGATAAATAAAAAAAGCCCGTTCAAATGAACGGGCTCGGTTTCGCGTGTTGATTGATGATTTATTTTTTCCTCGGTTGTTTTACCAAATCCAGAAATGCCCTGTTAAGTGCATCGATGATTTGACTGATGTACTCACGGCTTTGACTAACCACCACGTTTTTCTCTCCTTCGGCTGTAAAAATTTTTACTGCATACTTTTCTTTTAATCGCAGCACCATAATCATGCTCGGAATAAAAAATAGTAGACCCAAAGTCATCACCAAAAAATTGATCGGCATGGTCATATTAAAAAGCGTGACTGACTTTACCCAAAAGCTCGGAACATAGTTCAAGGCGCCACAAATAAAAACAATAGCGCCAGCAACCATCGGGATTGTGAACGGCATTCGTGTTGGATAGATAATTGAAAATCCGTGACGGGTAATTCCGTTCAATTGGTATGTCGTTTTCTTTACCCTGAAACCGGAATCCGTGATCATCACTTCATGCCCATCGGTGTAATAAAGAATTTTATTGGTTTCCATAAACATTTGTTTTTTACTCACAAATAACGGGTCTTTCAAGCCTTCCGTTTTGCGGAAAGCTGCTAGAGTCGACAAATGGTTTGATTAGAAGGTAAGCTCGATGAACTGGTTTTCGTTCATCGAAAAAATCTAGAAATAAATTTTGAGAGGTTGATTTTGGCTAATTTCCATAGATGCAAAAACGGGGAAATCTGGAATTGGATGGCTGTATGAGCACAAGCGGACACTTGTGATAGAGATTGACAATAAATCATTTTTTGTATTCTTCTATTTCCCAATATGTCGATGATGTTGGTTTAATAGTATTTGTATCCTTGTCGTAATCAAATACACTGCCGCGATTAATTTTTGGAAATGATTCCATATGATTCTTCAATGAAAATAAGATGTCAGTAATTTTATCTAACGTCTTGTTGACTGCCCAAAATACTCCGTAAATGACAGTAATATTATTCTCTTTGTTCAGTGTTCTCAAATCACTAAATTCTCTTACAATATTTTTTCCCAGAATAAATCTCACTGTAAATGTTATTTCAGTTTGTTTTATTGTCATTAAGAATGAATATAAATTTTGGTCAGATGTATAATGTATCACATCAGACCGATGCCTATATAATTTGCTTACAAATTCTTTGTCAATTGTAATAATCACATCTTTAATCTGTGTACTTGAAAATACATTCTTATTATCACGTGCGGCATTAGAGAGTTGAGACCATTTATATTTTTGTTCTTTGTTTTGTCCGCATATATAGTTACACAAGGTGGCGATATAGTCAAAAGAAGATGTCATATGAAATATCGTACTGTCGAAGATTGCTGATATTTCTTTCTGATAATGTTCAAATAAGGGATTTGATCCAACATATTCTCTTTTAAAGAATTCTGGTTCTTTCTTAAATTTTTCTATTATTTGATGCTTGATTGATAAATGATGTTGTAAAAGCAATTCTAAATGAAAGCGTGTACAAAAAAGCCTGTACAATACTTCGTCCCTCAGTTTATAAACATTTTTTTCTCCCCATGAATTATCAATGTAGTGACTATAATCTAGACCAACCGCAATAAATCTTTTTTGCAATAATGAAAACCTGGCATCTAATTTTTTAAATTCCTCCCCAACGTCTTTTATGTCTAAGGTCTTTTTATCCATTTCAAAAAAAAGTATGTTTCAAATTTCTACCAACTTTTTTTGTACTGCTCAATTTTACCAAATATTTGGCTAATGGAATTACTTTTTATCAAGGCGTATTCACTTCATGAAAACCACCACCATCGTTGTCGGTCCAGCTCATGGGGTAATTTTTATCTAAGAAGGGAAGAGCATCTTCCGTTAAATACAATGGCTTGAAAGTATCAATCATCACGGCAAGCTCGTGTGTTTCTTTGGCGCCAATACTTTTCTCTACGGTGCCAGGGTGCGGGCCGTGGGGCAAACCACCTGGGTGAAGTGTAAA
>DPLR01000169.1 GCA_003541895.1 Cytophagales bacterium
CACCAGTTGTGCTTCGTGGGTTTTTCGAAGGTCGGTTTTCACCTCTTGCTCAGTGTCATAAAACGCATTCTTCACACTTACTTCCTGACCGACTACCTGGTCAAATTGCTTAATGTTCTTTAATGTGATTTGTTGGTACAACTCATAGAAATAATCTTGATTTGGAATATTCACATTCAGCGTGTAGGGCAGAAAGCCTTCTGACTCTATTACAATGTCGTAGTTCTTTGCCGGAGGAAGAATGATAAGATAATCGCCTGTTTTGGGATCAGGATCATAGACAAACTCAACATCCTTCTTCGTCTCCTTATCAATCACGTACATTTTTGTTGGAATCGGTTTGCCAGTTTCAGCATTCAAAATTTTTCCCTTAATCATTGTCAAAGGAACGGTCGAAGCATTTTCAGGCATGTCGATATAGTAAATATCTTGGGCGCCTTGTCCGCCTTTTCTGTCGGATGAAAAGTAAGCTCGTTTACCATCTGCCAGCAACGTAAAATAGTTGTCATTGGCTGTTGTGTTTACAGGATAGCCCATATTTTCAGGCTTCGTCCACTTGCCTCCAACAAAAGAGCTTTTGAAGATATCGTTACCGCCCATGGTGTTGTGGCCATCGGATGTAAAAAATAAAGTCTTTTGATCAGGGTGAATGAATGGAGCATCCTCGTTTGCAGAAGTATTTACATCCGGGCCAAGGTTAACGGGTGCGCCCCAAGTGCCGTTGGCTTTCAATTCGGTTTTCCAGATGTCAAGACCTCCCTTTCCGCCTACTCGGTCGCTGGCAAAATAGATCGTTTTACCATCGGGTGTAATGCTGCAGGTGGTTTCTAATGATGAAGGTGAATTAATGTTTCCTGGTAAAATGGATGGTTTTGACCAATCATCGCCTTCTTTCGTGATTTGGTACAGGCTGCCAGGGTCGTTAATCCCGCCAATGTAAATCATCATTTTCTGACCGTCCGGTGAAATACCAGCAGTGCCTACATTATAATCAGATGCTATTGGGATTAGTTTGGGCTCTGTCCAAGAACCTGATTTATTATATGAAACATAGATTTCTTCAATAAACTTATCCCCTGAACGGGTTCTTCCATTATTTGGGCGGAGGGCGGTGTAGGCAATAACACTTTCATCAGCTGATACACAAGGATTGTATTCGGTAAATTTTGAATTGGCTGTCCCTTGAAAAGGATGTACGGTAAAATTTCTAGGCAACGACATTAGCGCTATGGCGTTGTGGCATGTTTCTACCGCTTGGTTAGCAACGTTAAGCGCTTTTGGATCAGCTTTGACGGCATTTTTGTATTCACTAAGTGCGATTAGCGCTTTATCCAAGTCTTCGTTTTTCAAATACAACAATCCAAGATCAAGTGATATTGAAGAAGGAAGACCTTTGCCTGTTTTGATAGCTGTTTCAAAATAAGGAATACCCTTAACCTGATCATCGATGTTTTGCTGCTTCTGATAACAGATACCTGTTTGATAGAAAGCCAGCGGCTCCTTTACACCGGATTGAATTGCCTCAATATATAACGGCAACGCTTTATCAAAACTTTTGATGGCAAAAAGCTTCTGGGCTTCTTGTAATTTCTTTGTGTCTTGCCCAACAGATTTGAAAAAAATGGCAATGGTCAATAAGAAAAAAATAATTTTTTTCATGGATATGACTTAAGGTTGAAATATTTATACAAATGTAATTTCTAAAAAAGTGAAAACGGAAATCCCTGATTAGCAAAGCACTTTCGATAAACGGTCAATCTTAATTGACAAGAGTTTTCCAAGTAATTGACAATTAACATAAAAATCACATATGTATGTGATTGCCACTTAATTGTTTTTTTCGCCAAAATGTAGCAGATTTATATTTTAAACCCCGAAAACTATGCTTACCCGCTTTTGGAAGATGCTCGATGTTGAGCCAAAAGAGACCGGTCAGGTTGGGCTTTTGCTGATCATGAGTTTTTTGATGGGTTTATTTTTGGCGACAGTGGCAGTTGCTTCTCAATCTCTTTTACTAGGGTTACAAGGCTTCAGTGAACAAAACGATCTGCCTAAGGTAATATTGTTTTCTGGGTTGCTAGGTATTGTGTTTACCGTATTATATAACTTTTTGCAGGGTAGAATGCCCTTCCGGTATCTGGCCATATTTAATCTCATCATTCTAGTGGCATTGACGGCCTTTATGAAATTCGGTCAGAGTTATGTGACCGATATCAAAGACTTTTATACCCTGGGTTTTGCTCTATTGCTTCCTTTCACATTCATTATTCAATTGGTTTTTTGGGGAGCATTTGGACGTATGTTTAATGTTCGCGATGGTAAACGACTCATTGGTAGTGTGGATGTGGGTACAGACATAGCTTCGATTATTTCTTTTTTCAGTATCCCTATTTTGTTAGCATCTAATCTCCTTGATGTTGAATCCCTTTATACGGTCGGCCTTTTTAGCATCATTGGCTATTTAATTTGTTTCGTAATACTAAGCGCTCGCTACCTCGGAGAAGGGAAGATGGCGCAAGCCGAATCAGAAATCAAGAAACTTTCTATCGGTCAGTTCCTTACTAACAGGTATGTTCTTTTGATGGCGGCATTTATTACAGTTTCGCTAACCGCGCTGCGATTTGTTGATTATTCT
>DPLR01000148.1 GCA_003541895.1 Cytophagales bacterium
AGGATTATTTGTAGGGTGGAGCAGCGGCTCAGCTTTGCATGGTGCGTTAGAGTATGCCAAAGAAAATTTAAAGAAAGACGATGTGATGGTAATCCTCCTTCCCGATCATGGTACACGTTATTTAAATAAAGTGTACAACGACATGTGGATGAAAGATCATGGGTTTACTGAGGAGCGCACCTATTCAACCGCACGTGAAATAATTATTCACCGAAATGGAAAGGATAAACTTTATACGGTAACAAAGAAGTCAACTATTGGTGAAGCCATTCAATTGATGAACAAGGAAGGAGTTGATCAAGTGCCCGTTATTGAGGGTGATGAGTTTGTGGGTAGTGTAACCACTGCGGGTTTGATCGAAAAAATAATTAACGACCCGATGATTAAGGATAAATCTGTTGGTGAAATTATGGACGCACCGATGCAAGTAGTTGGACTCGATACAACACTTGATGTTCTTTCTTCCATGTTAAATAAAAATAACAAGGCGCTGTTGGTTCGCGATGAAAAGAAGAATGCTCACATTATTACACAGCACGATATTTTACGCGCTATGACTGCGTGGTAAAATTCTTTGAAAATAGTTTGAACCGAAACCCAATACCGCAAGAAATCGTATTGCTATCCATTCTTGATTGGCAATCTTTGTTTCTTTTTTTAATATATGTCTGACAATAAAAAATTTACTGCGGTAGTTTTACTTTTAGTTTTATCACTGATTTGGGGCACTTCTTTTATTCTCATTAAACAAGGATTAAAAGTATTCTCACCCGATCAAGTTGGTGCACTTCGTGTAGCGGCAGCCGTTCTTTTTTTATTGCCCGTGGGGATTGTGCATTTAAAAGAGCTTCACTCTAGAGATTATGGCCGACTTTTTTTATCAGGCATGCTTGCGGTATTCATCCCCGCGTTTTTGTTTGCTATAGCACAGACACATTTGGATAGTTCGATTGCGGGAATCTTGAACACACTTTCACCTATTTGGACAATGATTATCGGAGCGCTGTTTTATAGTCAGCGGTTTCGCGGCTTCGCTATTGTTGGTACGGTAGTGAGTTTTGCAGGTAGTGTTATTTTGGCGATGGCACGGGCTGGCGGAGGGCTGGGTTCATTCAACGTGTATGCGCTGTTAATTGTATTGGCCTGCGCTTGCTACGGCACTAACCTCAACTATTTAAAATTTAAAGTGAATTATCTTCAGCCGATGACAATCATTAGCGTGTCGCTGATTTTTATTGCTCCACTGGCTTATGTTTACTTATTCGGTTTCACCGATTTTACAGACAGGCTAATGAATGTAGAAGGAGCGTGGAAGGCATTCGGTTTTATTTTAATTCTCGCTTTGATGAGCACGGCAGTAGCAAATTTACTTTTTTACAAACTACTAAAAATATCTTCACCTCTTTTCGCAAGTTCTGTCACCTATGTAATGCCAATAGTTTCTGTAATGTGGGGCTTGATTGACGGAGAGGTTTTTTTAGTAGGGCATTTCATCGGAATGATGCTCATCCTCGGTGGGGTATTTTTAGCTAATCGTAAATAGATATTTGTAAAACTATTTTGGTTCGTTTTTATTAGTGTAATGCTTAACTCAAGCGTTATGCAGATGATAATGGCAAAACTCCAATTAATTGTTCTTTTTTTATTGATTGCCTTAGCTGTTAGTGCCCAGACGGTGACCGAAAAGCTACGCACAGCTTTATTGCACAGTCTCCCGCAAGAGAAAATCTACCTTCATTTAGACAAGCCCAGTTATTGGGTAGGAGATACCATTTGGTTTAAAGTTTACGCACTTGACGCTTACACTCACCGTTCTGACACTATAAGCAGCACTCTATTTGTTGACATTATTCGGACGGACTCTTCTCAGATCATTGAACATCAATTGTTGAAAAATTCTAATGAGCCGATCCATTCCAGTTTTATTTTGTCCGAAACTTTTAGGGTTGGCGTGTATGAAATCAGAGCCTATACCAATTGGATGAGGAATTTCCCAGAAGAACTTTTTTTTAGGAAGGAAATTAAAATTCTCAAAGGAAACCAAGGCCGGGCCGCATTGGATGGAAGCGCTAGGGACGAAATTGCTGACCTTCAATTTTTTCCAGAGGGGGGTAATCTGGTTTACGGACTTCCTTGTCGGGTTGCTTTCAAAGCGATTAATAGATTTGGCAAAGGGGTTAATTTCAAAGCCAATGTCATTTCTAACCAGAATGAACTAGTTGCTGATATTCAATCTGAGCATTTGGGTATGGGCAGCTTCTCGTTTACTCCTATGAGTGGTCAACGGTATTTTGTAAAAGCCGGGAAAGAACAGAAAATATTTTATTTACCGGAGCCCGACCCAAAAGGTTATTCATTCTTTATAGACAATCTAAGTGATGAAGAATTTATTCACGTGAAGGCAAATTGCGGCCAATGCCAGGACAAACCGATTCTATTTTGTCAGCAACGCGGAACTTTGATTTGTAGCCTTCAAAGTGAAAAGGAAGGAGATTCCTTTTCATGGGATATAAAACGGAGCGAGATAACCAATGAGGGAATCGTGCAGCTCACTCTTTTTAACGGCAGTGGATTGCCCCAATGTGAGCGGCTTATTTATTCGCCAGCTCAAAATCAGTTGAGGGTTTTTATGATGCCAGAGAAGAAACTATATGGACAACGTGAGAAAGTAAATTTGTTCGTAAGGGTGGAGGACCACGATGGTCACCCAGTCCAGGGAAATTTTTCTTTGAGCGTTACAGACGGGTCCCAGGTGACCCCGGAAGAATACGGAATGAACATTTCAAATTATTTGCATTTGACATCGGATATTTTTTCTCTTACCCAGAGTGAATTGAAAGGGACAATTGAGCAGCCGGGCTATTATTTTGATCGGGCCAATAAAGATGCGGCAGCACAGTTGGATATTTTGTTGATGACCCAGGGGTGGCGAAGGTTCATTTGGAGTGATGTGCTTTCATCTCCTCAAAGAGGAGCAATCTATCCGATTGAAAAAGGGATAAGCATATCAGGAACGGCACTTCCTTCAAATGGAAAGGCTTTTGCCAAACCAATCAATATTTCATTGTTGAGTTACAATGCTCAGGGTATGCCAAATTATTTCACAACAAAAACAGGTGGTGAAGGTAAATTTCAATTCACTGGTATCGATGCTACCAGTGAATCTAGATTTTTTTTGCTAGGCCCAAAGAACAATGGCGGCAAGGACGTAAAATTTATTTTAGACCCGCCTGATCTCCCTGCGATTAGAAGGAATGCAATATCAATTTTTTATGATCAGGCATCAACGCTTCAACCTGACACAACTGTCTCTATAAAAAATACAAGGTTTCTAAAGGAAGTTATTGTAAAAGATTCCAAAATTAAAAATGAACCCAAAAAAGACCCTCGAAGAGTTATGTATGAAGGGTTAAACACCTATGTCTATAAAGTTGATCAAAAATCTTGCAACTACTATTCCTCTGTGTTAAGTATGTTAAAAGGCAGGGTCCCTAGCATTTCAATTGGTACCAAAGCAAATACGAAAGACATTACAAGTTATTCAAGTGAAAACTATACAGTTACTTTACGAGAGCAAAGATCCTTCAATGGTACACTAACTAAAGTTATTTACTTAGTAGACGGTGCAATGGTTACGCAAGGATCTTTAGATGCAGTTCGCCCTTGCGACATTGAATCCGTTGAAATAATAACTGGTGCAGTTTCTATGCTAAATGCGCATGCGGTAATTTCTGTTTTATCAAAGACGGGGGGTGGTACAGCAAAAGACGAAGAAGGAAATAGTTACGAGAACGGTGTTTACATCAAAGGCTATCATGTTACACGTGAATTTTATAGCCCAAAGTACATGGTAACCGATAACATGTCATCACAAAAACAAGATTCAAGATCAACTTTGTATTGGAATCCAAAAATCAAGACCGATGATTTTGGTAGAGCAAAGGTTGTATTTTGGAATTCAGACCAAAAAACAAAAGTGAATGTTCGCCTGGAAGGCATATCAAACCAAGGCCAGCCTGTTTTCGCTACTACGTTTTATTCGGTCGAATGATTTTCTTTTAAAATTAACGTGCCATCTTTATCCTTATTTTCTAAATAATCATGATCAAACGTTTCTTTATTGGTCTTCTTTTTTTCGTCCCTTTCTACACCCAAGCGCAATTGGTAGATTCAGTTAGCAAGGCACTTACAAATTACGTTAACCAATATCCTCAGGAAAAAATGTATGTACACTTAGATCGTTCGGGTTATTCACCTGGAGATACGGTCTGGTTTAAGGTGTATTTATTGGATGCTCAAAATCACTCTTCTGATT
>DPLR01000147.1 GCA_003541895.1 Cytophagales bacterium
AGGTGTAGCCAACCACTTCCATTCCACCGAGGGCAATGAATACCGATGCGATGGCAAGAATGAAAACACAAAGCATGAAACTCCACCCCGTAATACCGGACACCGCAATCGCACCCAAGTACAAAATTGAAAGTAAGTTCACCACGATGTACAACAACAACCAAAACACCGCCATGATCATTGCCACCTTGCTATTGTAGCGTTCATGCAAAAACTGTGGCATGGTGTAAATTTTATTCTTGAGATACACCGGCATGAAGAACACAGCCACGATGATCAGTGTAAGTGCTGCCATCCACTCATAAGAAGAAATGGCCAAACCCAATTTAAAACCAGAGCCGCTCATGCCCGTCATTTGTTCGGCAGAAATGTTTGACGAAATCAGTGAGGCACCGATCGCCCACCAGGTCAATGTTCCTTTAGCTAAAAAGAAATCGCCTGAGTCGGCAGCTAAATTTTTCTTTTTATTATAAATCCAATATCCGTAGATCGAAACAATAACGAAGTACACAAGTAACACTGTGTAATCTAAACTCTGGAGGGTCTGCATTTTTTACAATGTTTAGGTTTTAGGGCTTGAGTTCATTCACACCTTGGGTGAGGTGGACTGAATAAAACTCAGGTTCTTTTTTAAAAGTAGCAAAATATTTCTTTCGAACATCATCTTTCAAAGGAGACACCAATTCTTTTTTTATCAGATTGATAGTGCAGCCTCCGAACCCCCCGCCCATTTGTCTTGCTCCGGCCACTTTATTTTCCGCTGCCCACCGCACGAGCCAATCCGATTCCTCGCAGCTCACTTCATAATCATTGCTCAGCCCCCAATGGGTTTGGTACATCAACTCGCCAAATTTTTTCAATTCGTTGGAACGTAAATGTTCCGCGGCCTTCAGCGTTCGACTAATTTCCTGAACCACATACAAGCACTTGCGAAAGACATTTTCATTCAACTGCGATCGGCCTGATACAAGGGCAGCTTCACTCACATCCCGTAAGGAATTGATGGCGGGCTTTTCTTTTTTCAAAATCCTCACACCCTCTTCACAGGCTTCCCTCCGATCGTTGTAGCCGGAAGTATTGAGCGAGTGTTTTACTTTCGTATCGATCAATAAAAATTCGTAATCGTCAAAATGAACAGGCAGGTATTGATGTTGATTGCTTCTACAATCGAGCAACATCACTGATCCTTCTTGCGAAAGCAAGCTGGCATACATGTCCATAATGCCGCACTTCGTTCCCGCAAAACGGTGTTCTGCTTCTTGTGCTATGAGTGCCAGATCAAGCCTGCTTAAACCGCATCCAAAAATTTCGTTAAGCGCATAACCAAATCCGCTGCACAAAGCAGCGGAAGAAGACAGGCCTGCGCCAGCGGGAATTGTGCTTGTGAAAATGCAACTCAAACCTCCAATTTTTTTTCCTCGCTTTAAGAATGAATCAACTACACCCATCAAATAATTTATCCATCGGCTGCCCGGTTGAAGGCTATCCAATGAAAATGAATTTGATTCATTTAAATCTAAAGCGGTCAAATAAAATTGAGATGTATGGTTGGGCGCAACGGCAAAAAGAAAATGTTTGTCGATGGCTGCGGGCATCACAAAGCCTTCGTTGTAATCGGTGTGCTCGCCTATCAAATTGATGCGGCCTGGGGCTACAAACCACCGAGGGCTTTGCTTGAATTTTTCCTGAAAAAGAGAAGCAATTTTATCTTGAGAAACCATGAGTCATTCAATCTGTTTTATTCCATAATCGAACACGGCCATCCGTAAACCGTACAACTTCAAATGTTAAAGAAGCGCATTTTGAATAATTTTAGCAAGGACAGCAACTGGCACAACCTTTGACTTTGAAGGGGAAACCCGACCTCGAATGCTTACCTACAATCTCATCCTCTTCTTCAGAAAGCTACAACGTCAACGTCTTTTCTCTTTTATTAATATTATTGGCTTGTCTGTTGGTATGGCGAGCGCGTTGCTGATGTATCTGTTTGTGAATCACGAATTCAGTTTCGATCGGTTTCACAAAAATGCTGAGAGAATCTATCGTGTGAATCAAACTTTTATCTGGGGCGAAGGCAACGATCACCAGTTTGCTAGTACTGGCCCGGGAGTTTCGTTTGCCGTAGAGGCTGAGCTCCCCGAAGTTGAACAAGTTGTTCGCATTCACACGCCCGGAGATTTTCTGATCAGTTACACCAATTCAAAAGGAGAAATAAAATCCATCGACCAAGAAAAAGTATTGGCTGCGGATTCAAATTTCTTTCAGGTGTTTACTTTTCCATTGATCAAAGGAAATCAACAAACGGCTTTACGAAATCCACAGACGCTCGTGATGACAGAATCGACAGCCAAAAAATATTTTGGTGAAGAAGACCCACTCGGAAAAATTATTCGATTAGGCGAAGGCGTTGATCAAAAAAATTATGAAGTAACAGGAATAGCGAAAGACATCCCCGGCAATTCTTATATCAAGTTCGATGTAATGCTATCGATGACCAGTTTCCCTATGGTGCGTAGGTTGTACTGGAGTTGGGTGTGGACGCAAGTGGAAACTTTCGTATTGCTGAAACCGGGAAGCTCTATCGAAACCGCGCGTGCACGATTAAAAGACATTCCAAGAAAATACGCAGCTACGACACTTGAACGCGTGATGAACACCTCGTATGATGATTATATCAAAAGCGGGAAGAAGTGGGATTTGTATCTGCAAGGACTAACACAGATTCATTTGCCTGATGAAGTGGTTTACAACCGACTTAACGATGCGGGCAATATTAAAATTATTTATGCACTGATCGCAGCGGGCATTGTAATGGTGTTGTTGTCGTGCATCAACTTCATGAATCTTTCTACCTCGCAATATGTGCGGAAAGCGAAAGAAACTTCCGTAAGAAAAATATTAGGCTCAGCTCGTATGCAATTGAGTGTTACTTTTTTTACAGAAGCTTTTTTGTATTGCCTTATCAGTTTAATCATCGGCATTTGCTTAACGCAGATGGTTCTTCCTTGGTTTAATTCAGCCACCGGAAAAGTGCTAGAGTTAAATCTGTTTAATGATTGGAAAATGATTGCCGCTTTAATCGGACTTCTGTTCATCATGGCCGCAATTTCTGGCAGTTACCCTGCGTTATTCTTAAGCGCCTTCAGTCCTGTTGAGACGATGAAAGGCAGATTCAAAACTGGGAAAGAAGGAAGGTTCATTCGCCAAGGCATGGTGATTTTTCAATTTGCCATTTCGATGGCGTTGATCATTTTCACAGGAGTTGTTTCTCAGCAACTAAAATTTTCAAATGAAAAAGAGTTAGGTTTTGATAAGGAGAATCTACTGGTGATTGAACGAGCTGAGTGGACCAAGGGAAGAGAAGCTTTTACCAACAAAATTTTGCAAGCACCCGGTGTGATGAGCGCCAGCTGGTGTTCGTCTGTTCCTCCCAATGTTTTTGGCGGAGATAAATTTCGGGGTGAAGGGAGTGAAAAATCAATCGCGTTAAATTTTGCGAAGAGCGATGAAAATTATTTACCTACGCTTGGCATCAAATTGAAAGTGGGAAGAAATTTCTCAAAAAATATTCCCGGAGATTCATCGCGCGTGATTTTGAATGAGAAAGCGGTAGAAGCGATGGGCTGGAAAGCCGATGAATCGACTCTCGGAAAGCATGTGGTTTCTCCAGGTAATGACGATGAAAAATTTGAGGTGATTGGCGTAACAGATGATTATCATTATTGGTCGTTGCTTACACCCATCGAACCAATGGCGATCTTTCACATTAAAAATCCGATCAAAGGAAATAATTCAGAATTTTTTGTAGTGCGGGTTCAACCGCAAAGCAGCGAAGGATGGAATACAACATTCAATTCGATAAAGAAATCGTGGAAAGAATTTGCTGGAGAAAATCCATTTCAATACTCTTTTGTTGATCAAGATTTTGCCAATGCCTTCAAAAGTACAGAGCAGTTCGGCAAATCACTCGGTATTCTATCAAGCCTCGCAGTGCTGATCGCATCGTTAGGTTTGCTAGGGATGATCATTTATACGCTGGAGCAACGCACCAAAGAAATTGGCATCCGTAAAGTTTCTGGAGCTTCTGCGTTCAATATTTTGGTATTGATCTCGAAAGATTATAGCAAGCTTATCGCGATCGCATTTATCATCAGCGCTCCCCTAGCCTATTGGATGATCTTGCAATGGCTTGAAGATTATGAATACAGAATTACGCCATCGCCCTGGGTTTTTATTACGGCCGGAATTGGAACATTAGCTCTCTCCTTTCTAATCACAAGCTATCATTCCATAAAAGCTGCATTAACAAATCCTGTGGAAGTGTTGAGAGATGAATAATCAAACTAAAAATTCAGGCTCTTATCTGTGAAGAGAATATATTCATTCAAGCCTTTCAACTCAATCATTTTTAAAATCGCCTCTCTGAATTTAAGGATGAACATTTTGCCTAATGTGACTTTATCAACTTCTGAAAAACTTCCGCTCTTCGATTCAATTTTATAATCAACGTAGCTATTGAGCGTGAGTAACGTAGTTGGAAAATCTAGATAAATAGCACCGTCTGTATTTTTCGAAACCATTAAAATATCGCGCGGCCTGCCTTCGTTAAATTCCAGTGAAATAGTCTGGCTGGAAAAGTTCTTTTCTCTCATTTTCAAAATCATTCGCTCAACGTGCTTTGGTTCTAGTTCATTCAATCTCTCAGGCAAATAAATGTAAAATCTGATTTTTGAGTTTTCCTTTTTTAAAAGTGCGGTGATGGCAGGTTCCAAAAAATTATTGACATACCCATAAGCAAGTGCATACGAAGTTGAGAATTCTTCTTGCTCTAATCGATGGGCAAATTCATTGAGCAAACCCGTAACTGCTCCCGAAATCAATCCGAGTAAAACAGTAACAGGTTCAGGTTCAAATGGCGGATTTTTAACGAAGGCCCAAATCAAAGCTGCTGCAAATGTGGAGAGCCACAAAATCACTAAGACAATCCTTGAAATGAATTTGATGTTCATTCATTCTTTTTCAGGCTCCACCCAAAACATCCGAGCACAATCAGCAACACAGCCCAACTTGATGCGAAGGTGACTTTGTTACCAATGGTGTAAGGCTTAGGTTCAAATTTGAATTCAATGGTATGCTTGCCTGCCGGAATTGCCAATGCGCGCAAAACATAATCTGCGCGAAGTATATCAGATTCTTTTCCATCGATGAATGCATGCCATCCCTTTGGATAATAAATTTCAGAAAACACAGCCAAGCCATCGGTGGATGATTGTGATTCATACTTCAAGTACTTTGGGTTATCAAATTCAAGTACTTTAATTGATGCCGCTGAATCAGCTTTAATATCTGCAACTTTAAATTTCGAATTATCGATTACCGCTACTTCCTTGGTGTTTACCTGATCAATCTTTTTCAGTTCTTCCGTTGGAGAACTCACTTGCTCAATTCTTTTGACAAACCATGCGTTACCATTGGCTGCAGGATTTTGTAGAACGTTGTTTGCATCAGGTCCATACACAATGTATTTCGCGTTGAGCATATTCAGCGCCTGACAATTTTCAAAACCCGGATTTCCTTTTTGCAAATTGGCGATCATCTGTTGTGTTTCTTGTGTGATGCACGAGTCGTACAAATCCTGAACGCGTCTGATCTTAGCACCATGATATCCTCCGATAGAATGATGTAGGTACGATGTCCCTGCTTCATTCCACGGACTTCTCAAATTATAAACACGGTAATAACTTTTGTCTTGAAGGATCACATCGTCAGAAGCGCTCTTAGCAAAAGGCGTTTCGTGCTTGCGCACATAATTGTTCTTGGTTAAGAATCGTTTATCAACCATCGACAAATCGATGGTGACAAAAAAGATGAGCACTCCGAAGAAAACATTTTCAGAAATCCGCTTCACCAAATTGAAATAGAGAATGATAAAAATCGGAAGGATAAAACCAATGGAGCGAAATGCATCGGCACGTGCCATTCCCTTTCTATCGGATTGCAATGCTTTTGAGAACCAGGCCGGCAACTGCGATTCACCGGTGCGGGTATAATCGCTCATGCCAACCAACAGGATTACAAGCAAACACAATCCACCGGTTACACCGAACGCCATCAATAATTTTTTCTTTGTCTCGTTTGTCCATCCAAGTTCAAAAAGTTTTTCAAGGCCGAGCATGCCCAACAAAGGCATCAGAAAAAGAGTAATTATCACTGCGAAAGTGACAGACCTGAATTTATTGTAGGCAGGAAAGTAATCGAACATGAAATAATTGAAAGAAGAGAAGTTAGCTCCCCAACTCAATAGTATGCTGAGAACGCATAGCGGCAACACCCACCACAACCATTTTTTGTCAACGAGAAAAATTCCAACCACAAATAAAAACACGATGATTGCCCCAGCATAATAGGCAGCTCCGCCATCACCGATGTAAGCATAAGTATAATTCGCCAGTTGATTGGCCATTTGATTGTCGCCACTATTTGCCAAGGCTTTGTACGACTCACTGTTTTGGTCCTCCACGAAAAAATAAGATCCATTACGCCCATAAATATCCGGGATTAACAGAGCTAGCGATTCACCAATGCCATCGTTATATTCAAAGGCTCTACCTTTTGAAAGTCCGTTGGCATCGGTTGATGAATTTGGTTTCACTAATTCAGAAGGCCCACGAATAGTCAAAGGTGTATATTCAGTAATT
>DPLR01000476.1 GCA_003541895.1 Cytophagales bacterium
GGTATTCGGTAAACGATTCGTCTTATGCTGATACAGTGCCACCGCTAAGTGTGTTGAGACAATTCCCAGCAGCCGGATCAAAAGTGAAACAGAACAGAATTATTTATGTGTCATTGAATCGGCTTACTCCACCGACTATGCCGATGCCCGATATCATTGATGGTTCACTGTTGAATGCAGAAGCGGTATTGAAAAGTAACGAATTGAAATTAGGCAGGGTTTATTACGAACCTAATCCAATCGCTACTGTGCGAGAAATAAAATTTCATGGAATGACCATTGCTCCTGGGTTTCGCTTGCCAAAAGGTTCTTCAGTTGATATTATCATGGGCGATGGATATGGCCCAGCCGATTTTACCATCGGTAGTTTAGTGGGAGATACGTATGAAGCAGCATTACATAAATTATCCGGATGGAACTTGCACCTCGGCAAAGTAGAAATTATGGAGGGTGCGGATACTACGGGAGTAACCCCGATCGTTTTTAAACAATTCCCTAATCCGGGTGATTCTGTGCGGGTGGGGCTGCCCGTTAATTTGTGGCTTGCTCCCAAAGGTTACAAACCCACTGAAAAGACGGATGAAGGTAATCCTTAACCATGCGATTAACTCTAGTATTATTTTTTTGTTGCAGTAGCACAGTACTATTGGCGCAACTCAAAAAAGTGCCCATTGTTCGGAGTGCATCGGCTTCAAAAAAAAATATTTCGATGCGAACGCAAAGTCTTTCGGCAATGAAACTGCCTTTTTGGGATGACTTTTCTTTCAACAACTCACCACAAAATTATGCCAACGACACCTTGTGGCAGTACGGCCAATCGGTGTGGGTAAATTCGGGAATGGCAATCAATCCTCCAACCATCAATGTGGCCACTTTTAATGGAATCGATTCGTTGGGGTTGCCTTATAATTTAACTATCCCGCTCGCCAAAGGAGTGGCCGACAAACTGGTATCAAGACCATTGAGTATGGATTTGGTTGACTCTTTGAGAAGAGACTCGATTTTTATTTTCTTTTATTACCAATGGAAAGGCAATGGAGAGTCGCCTGACCTAGGCGATGATTTTTCATTGTGGTTTAAAACGAATCAAGGGATATGGAAACAGGTCTGGAGCGATACCGTTAGCAACCACAACGATAGCACATTCATTCCTGTTAAATTTTTTTTCAAGGATTTAAAGGAAGAAGACTCAATTTATTTTTATGAAGGCTTTCAGTTTCGATTTCAAAATTATGCCCGCCTCTCGGGGCCGTTTGATACTTGGAATTTAGATTATGTGTATGTCAATAATGGGTTGAGCCAGTATGATCCTGTCAGACCTGATTTTCCCGATCGCGCATTTGCTTCTACACCAACGTCTATCCTAAAACAATATCGATCCATGCCTGTAAAACACTTAATGGCTAAAGGCGACACCGTTTTAAATTATATTTCGATACCTGTTACCAATCAGCGAAAGGATCAAACGCCTACAGGGCAGCCTGTTTCATTAAAGAGCTATATAACTACCAGTTTTAGATTAAAAGGAAGCACAACTTCGATTGGTCCTATTCTCTATGATACACTCAATGCATCTACCTTTTCTCCGTTTGGGGTAGCCTATGGGGCAAATACTATTTTTGAATTTGATTCAATTCCAAATGTTAATGCACTTGCCCCCAAAGTAGATTCTGTTGCATATGGCATAAAGATATTTTTGAATACTGCTGACAATGAAAAAAAGGAAAAAGTCATAATAATAAACCCAAACGGAACGACCACTGTAAAGGAAAAAGGTGATTATGACACTATCGTTTATAAAGGCATTGATTTCCGAGTGAACGACACCATTCAAACCAACTACACATTTACCAATTACTATGCGTATGATGATGGCGTGGCCGAATATGCTGTTACTTTAACGCAACCGGGTGATTATTTGGCTTATCAATTTGATATGTTGTATAACGAGCCTGATACTTTATCGGCCATCGATATTTATTTTCCGCATGTGGGCGATGAGTCAAATCAGATCTTAAAATTATTGGTATTCAGAAGAATTGACGTAGATAGTTTGGTAAAAAGTTCATCGATAATGACTAGACAAGACCTTACTGTGCCACGAACAGAAAATAGTTTATTCACTCGTATTAAGTTGGACACTCCATTGGTAGTGAGTAAAAAATTTTACATTGGTTATAAACAAAATTCAACGGCAACCATTGGCGTAGGATTAGATCGAAATTCTGAAGCAAAAGGAAAATTATTTTACAACACCAGCGGAACATGGCAGGTATCTGAGATTCCAGGAAGCCCAATGATCAGAGCCGTGTTTGGCAATGGAAAGATCAGTACTGTTACAGCCATTGACGAGAGCAACGTTTTTTTATACCCCAATCCATGCCACGGAATTTTTTATTTACCACAAGGTATTCAAGGTTTAAGAGCGTGTGATCTTTCAGGTAGGCCTGTAGAATTTATTCAGGAAGATTCGGTAGATAAAACACAAATATCACTCAAAGCAAATTCACCGGGCTTGTATATCATCCATTACTACAGCGACAATCGCTGGCATTCGGATAAGGTTATGGTTGTGCAGTAGAAAAAATTAATTCAATTGGATCAGGTGTTAAGCAAAGAATAAACACGAGCAGAGCGAACCATCCTAATATTTTTCTTGGTCCATTTAATGGCTGCTCAATTTCAGAGGGTGGATGAGGTACACCAACAACCAAACCTATTAAGATTGTAAACACAAGCCAGCCTGAATAGCCTTTCATTTGTGGAAAGAGTAATGTTGTTAGAAACTGTGAAGTAAAAATGATCAACGCATACATCAAACGATCTCGTCTTTTTTCAAAGAGACTTCGCATTGCTAGAAAAAGGAAAAACAAATAAAATGAAGCGCTCGCAAGTATTTCTTGGGGTGAGCCGTGTAAATCAACCAACCCTAACCCGGTAATAAAAAGTATCGCAAAATAAAATATTGTAGCTATGATGCGGTGCCAACG
>DPLR01000198.1 GCA_003541895.1 Cytophagales bacterium
TTCTAATAATTTAACACGAATTAAAATTACCACCTTGCTTGCCCTGGATTTAGACTTGGTTAATAATAGTTATTTACCATTTAAATTGTCAAAAAGCATCTTAAAGTCTGATGGTAAAAATTCCTCTGATACTTTATAATTATCTATCAAATTGTCTGTATAGAATGTTTCAACGACATAAAACCTGTCTCCCATCACTTTGTTTTTATTCTGTTCCAGATATGTCCATTGTAGTTTGTTAACTAAACTGAATATTTTCTCTCTCCTGTCTTTCTTAATCTTAGCTCGCCTTTTGTATTTACCCCTCTTAATATGTAAATAGTTTATAACTGGCGTGATCACATAGACTTTTTTGCTGTGAATAATAAGTTCATATTTCTGTGTAATTAAAGAGTCACCATTATAGGAAATTGTCATTTTTTCAATTCTCTCTTTTGTCTGAGAAAATGAATTGAAATAATTCAGTGTTAAAATTGAGATTATCGATAATATCTTCATCTTATTAGAGTTCTCAAATATATGCAATGCCAGCCCTTAAGTTTCAGAGGCTTGATTAAAAATACTTAATTCATATTTTGTAAATCCGTTAAGTTTGTAAAATGAAAAAACCACTCTCTGCACCTGATCTCAACCGCGAAGCCAAACTAAAAGCGTTCGATCGCTTGCTTACCATTATGGATGAACTTCGCGAAAATTGTCCGTGGGATAAAAAGCAAACGTTGGAGAGCCTTCGCCACCTCACCATTGAAGAAACGTATGAACTTTCGGATTCCATTTTAGAAAGCAATCCCAACGAAGTAAAAAAAGAGCTGGGCGATTTGATGTTGCACAACGTTTTTTATGCGCGCATTGCTTCTGAGCAAAAGCAGTTTGATATAGCCGATGTTCTCAATTCCATTTGTGATAAATTGATTGAGCGGCATCCGCATGTGTATGGCGATGTGGTAGCCAACGATGAACAAACAGTAAAAGAGAATTGGGAAAAAATAAAATTACGGACCGGAAATAAATCGGTGCTTGAAGGTGTGCCCAAATCATTACCTGCGTTGGTGAAGGCCATTCGCATTCAAGACAAAGCGCGTGGCGTTGGTTTTGATTGGGAGCGAAAAGAACAAGTGTGGCAAAAAGTGGAAGAGGAAATGCAGGAATTCAAAAATGAATTCAATGTAGAAACTGATCAACCAATTGATAAGCAAAAAGCGATGGCCGAGTTTGGCGACCTTCTTTTTTCATTGGTAAATTATTCACGCTTCTTGGAAATTGATGCAGAAGAAGCGTTGGAACGTACGAATAAAAAATTCATTAAGCGTTTTCAATATTTGGAAACTGAATCTGCCAAAGACGGAAAAAAAATGGGTGAGATGACTTTGGCTGAAATGGATGAGTATTGGGAGAGAGCGAAAACTTTATAGTATAATTGATGAGACCGATCATAATTTTGTTAGTTGTGACGATGCTAAGTTGTTGCACAAATAAACCTGAGCCACTTACTGATCAAATTGCCATAAATACAAATTTAATTAAGAACTTGGATTCTGTTTTTCGGTTTCCGAAAAACAAAAAAGTAGGTGTTTATTGGACACTTAGTATTGGAGAAGGTTATTTCAGGAGGATTTTTTTGAAGGTTAAGGTTGACTCTTTTCGTCAAACCAGAAAAATTGATGAAGAGTTATTTACTTATCTAGAAGCTCGCATTTTTGATGAGGCTAAATTTGCGTTTAATGATGGGGAAAAAATTAACGGAATTAGATTTTTTAAAAATATTTCAGACAATGATTCATTAAAAAAATATTTTTTGATCGAAGCAAGTGCATCTCCTTTAATAGCTAGGAAAAATGGGGCTCTCATGTACGTGGAAGCAACTGATATTTTTCATCACATTGGGATCGGATCAATATGGGAGTTTAAAGAAAAAGATGGAAAGATGCAGTTGTCAAGGTCGATACCAGCTTGGACAATGTGGAATGACTCAATCTACTTGTCCGTATTTCATTAATCAATTATCCCAATCAAAATATTCATCCTTCTGAAGCTCCACTTCCTTTTTCTTTTTCTCACGGTTTTGAAAGGCATCTTTTAATTCTTTGGCTTCCTTCTTCAAGTCGCTCACAATTTTTTTCTTGGTGGCTTCCTTATCTACCTTTACTTCGTAGCTGTCAGTGGTGCCGATGATCTTCAAAAATATTTTTGTTTGCCCACCTGTTTCTTCAATCGCACCAAAGGCTTCATCGGGATCGATTTTTTTCTTGTTGTGAAGAGGCGCTACAACCCGGTAATCAATCTGTTGATCGAACGAATGCTTTCCGCTCAATGAAATATTAGTTGCATTGGTGTGTACTTCCATTAGCGGAATGTAAATGGTTTTGTTTTCGATGTGGATGTCATTTTTTAAATCAGCAAAACGAAGTTGATTCAAAGCCTTATCGTCCAAATACCGATTCAGTTTTTGAAGTGGTTCGAAATTATTCAGTTCGCCATTCTTTATTAATGCACTGATGTTGGCCGTGAGTGTTTCGGGGAAAAGCTTCAGCTTTTCATCCAAAGCCATTTCTAAACTCACATCCGCATTGGCTTTTCCTTTCAAATGTTTTGCCTCGATAAAATCCTGGTAGAAATTTTCAAATACATAAAACACGCTGTCGATATAAATGTCTTTGAGTTTGAAAGACGATGAGACGTCAATCACTTTTGTATTTTTTGCATCTACAATTCCATTCACTTCAAGTGAACCACCCATGGCTTGCAGCGACAAATTGCGCGACACAGCGATCTGATTTTTTACGAGGAGATTTCCTTTTATTTTTTTGGGTGTGAATCGCTTGTATTTCATTCGTTGCACATCGCAATTGAAATTCAAATGCAGCTGAGGTGAGATAACAAAACCAAAATCTTGTGAACCTTTTTCGCCAAGACCAAGGGCAACAAGTCGATCAAGGTCAAGGAATTCAGATTTAAGATCAGCTTCAATGCCAATGGGTTGATCCTCAAAAAGCAGATAGGTGATTACGTTCTTCAAAAAGCCATTCACCAAAAAATCACTTTGATCGAGTTTGCCCGTGAGGTTACTCATGGCAATATCATTTTTATTGAAATTGAGTGAGCCGTTGATTTTTTCGAAACGGACGGCAGGCTTTATCATGGCGAAGGAGATGTTGCTCAAATCAATATTTCCTGAAGTTTGTACTTGCTGGGCAGTCGATTTTTTCTTGAGGAGCGATATTTTTCCATCCAATGAAATATTTGCTTTGATAGTGCCCGTGAAATCGTTGACGTTTTCTAATGGATAAAAATTTTGAATGGACGATGCATCCACTTCACCTGTATAGGTAAGCGAGATGTACGGGTCATCAAAATCTTGTGCAGAGAACTCAGCTATGAATGGCTTTCCGTTTAGTTTGCCTGAAAATTCTTTTAAGAAAATTTCGGCCGTTGAAAAGTCGGTGAAGGAAGCACTGGCAAATGAGCCTCGCAAATTGGCGCCTTCAATTTTTGATTTGTATTGCGGATGAAAAAACGAAGCATTCTTACAGCCGAATTTTGCGGAGAGCAATGGTTTAATGATTTCGCCATTGAGTGAAACGGAGAAATAAACTTCACGTTCACTTTTGTAGGCTTGTAATTTTTTGGTCATCGTTTCAGGGAATAGGGAAAGAACAGTTTGTATATCTGTATTTTTCCCTGCGACATTTAGATGGATGAGATCTTTGGTTTTGAATTCAATATCACCTTTCACTTCAAAAGCAGACCGGCCGAGGTTGAGAGCCGTTTTTTCGATGGTAATTATTTTTTTCTCTTCATCGTATGAGAGGTTGCCTTGAATATTAAATTTCTTTTTTTCGAGCAGTGAAATATCCTTGATGCCGATTTGGTTAACGGTAACATCTCCATCGGTTTCTATTTTGTACACATGATCAGCGTTGCTCACTGAAGCAATCAGTTTTTCGCTTGTAAACTCATGGTGCTGCAGCGATTGTAAATCCTGATAAGTTAATTTAAGGTTGGTAAGATTTACCTTGTGCAGATCATATCCAATGTTTCGTGATTGGTCGGATTTTTTAAGGATACTGAAGTTATTTTCTCCGCTGGCATTGATCTTTAAGTGAACTTCGCTGTCGTTGACTTTCAAACCACGAACCGAATATTTTCCCTGCCATACTTCAATAGCGTTCAGCGAAAACGAAACATTTTTTGCGGTGAGCAAAGGGTATATTCCTTTATGGCTGTCTTCCACATACACATCGGTAAACGAAATGGCAAGATTTGGAAAATCACTCCAGGCAGAAATGTCAATCTTGCCGATCTGAATTGGTGTTCCCAGATTTTTATTGGCTTCGCGAATGAATTGTTGGATGATGCGGTCCTTGAATAAAATGACCGATCCGCCAAAGGCGAGGATGAGAACTACGAGCGAAAGCGCGAGGTAAAAAAATATTTTCTTGACAGCCTTCAAAGTCTAAAAAATTTGCTGCCGCAAAAATACAATGAAGTTTTGAAAGGAACTCTTAAAGTTGCCTCAACGAGATTTCGTCAAATAAATTGTTTGTCAAACGATCTCAAATACTTCAGCCGAAGCACGGTTCAGATAGTCTTCGTAATCGAACGGAACATCGCCACCTTCTAGCAAACATCCTTCTGGGATGGTTGGGAAAATTTCTTCATAAGTCTTTACCAAATTCATAAAGACTCGCCTGTACACGTGCGTGCGATTGATTTTATCAGGATGATCAATGCCTGCGGCTGCAATCAATTCTACAAAACTTTCCACCGTGTTTTTGTGGAAGTTGGCCACGCGCACTTTTTTATCTTCTACCACGAGGCCTTTCATCAGATCAGGTCTTTGCGTAGCTACTCCGGTTGGGCACGTGTTTTTATTACACTCCAATGCCTGAATGCAACCAAGTGCCATCATCATTGCGCGTGCGCAATTGCAGGTGTCTGCACCTAAGGCCATGGCACGCACAATGTGAAAGCCCGTGAGAATTTTTCCGGAGGCAATCAACTTCATTTTGTTTCGTATGCCAAAACCAATCAACGCATTGTCGGCAAAGGCAAGTGCATCAAGCAAAGGCATACCCACAAAATTTGAAAACTCGGGAGGCGCTGCACCGGTGCCACCTTCGCCTCCGTCAATGGTAATAAAATCTGGATAGCTGTTGAGTTGCACCATCGCTTTGCAAATGGAAAGGAATTCGCTTTTGCGCCCGATGCAAAGTTTGAAGCCAACGGGTTTGCCTCCCGACAGCGTTCTTAATTTTTCAATAAACTGGATAAGTTCTGTAGGATTGGTGAATGCACTATGAAAAGGCGGTGAGAAAACTGTAGTGCCAGGTTTTACTAAGCGTATGGCGGCAATCTCGGGTGTATTTTTAGCTGCGGGCAAAATTCCTCCATGACCAGGCTTTGCTCCTTGCGAAAGCTTGATCTCCACCATCTTCACATTTGGCTTCGATGCATTTTGCTGAAAGGCTACGTCAGAAAATGTTCCATCTTCATTCCTTGCGCCAAAATATCCTGTTCCAATTTGCCAGATAATGTCGCCTCCATGTTTTAAATGATACGGACTTAAACCACCTTCGCCCGTATTATGAGCGAAGCCGCCAATCTTCGCGCCTGAGTTCAACGCTTCAATTGCATTCTGACTTAAAGAACCAAAGCTCATCGCTGAAATGTTGAGCACGCTCATGTCATACGGCTGAGTGCATTTTTCTCCTCCAAAGCGAACGCGTGGGTTGTGGTTCATTTTATGAAAATCTTTCGGTGCGATGGAATGTGTCATCCATTCGTAACCTTCGGCATACACATCGAGTTGTGCTCCAAATGGGATTGTGTCGATTTGTTTTTTGGCACGTTGGTAAATAACCGATCTTTCATTGCGGTTGATGGGTGCACCATCGGTATCGCTCTCCACAAAATATTGCTGAATCTTCGGACGTAAATCTTCAAACACGTAGCGCAGTCTTCCAAACAAAGGGAAATTTCTTTTGATGGATTGCCTTACCTGAATCATATCTGCAATGCCCATATAAACAAAGGGGAGGGCCAGAATAAAAAACACAATGGCATCGTGCCAGTAGTAAGTCCAGCCAGCAAGGATGAGTAATGCAATGAACGAAGCGAGAATAAAAATCTGACGGTTATTCATAGACAAGAAAGTTTAGGATTCGTCCAAGTTAGAATTAATTAATCAATTGGTCAATAATCGATTTGCCAATGAATAAATTAATTTCCTATTAGAAATTAGAATTAAATGTAGATTGGAAAACCAAGCTGGATTAAGAAGCCGCAATCTTCATCACCGCTTCTATAAATCTATCGAGATCTCTTGTCGTGGTGTACACTTGTGGCCCGATGCGAACGGCATTTACGTTTTCCCATTTAATGGAAACCGTGTGGATTTGATACTCGGCCATGAGTTTAGTAGAGATATCGCCTACGTCTAATCCATCTATGCTAAAAGTGCCAAGCGCGCAAGAATATTATGGCTTCAATGAAATGTGCAGTTTTACTCGTGGATTTTTTGTCAGCGCATTGCACCAATAGGTTTTTAAATAATGCAGACGTTCTTGTTTTCTTTTGCCACCGATGGCATTATGGAAATCAATAGCTTGGCCAATGGCTTGCTCAGGGGCGAATGATCTAGTGCCGAGCGCTTCAAATTTCTTGATGTCGCTGCTCTGCGGTTTGTCGGTTGGAAAAATCGGCCATGTTTTTTCGATCCGATCTTTTTTGATGAACATCATGCCCGTGCCAAAGGGTGCGCACAACCATTTATGCAAACTCGTTCCAAAATAATCGCAGTTGAAATCTGAAATTTTATAATCCACATGAGCAAACGAATGAGCAGCATCAACAATAGAAATGATTCCGCGCTTGCGTGCTTCTGCGCAAAGCTTAGCTGCAGGGATAATCTGCCCAGTCCAGGTCATCAAATGAGTGATGTGCCAGATTTTTGTTTTGGAAGTGGTGGCATCGATGTAGGCTTTTAATACCACATCATCGTTATCGATAGGCAAATTCAAATTGATCCAGTTGATCTTGACACCTTCGCGAAGCTCGCGTTGTTTCCATGCGTGGATCATGTTGGGATAATCTTGTTTGGTCATTACAATTTCATCCCCTCGCTGCATGTCAATTCCCCATGTAAAAGTACCCAGCGCTTCGGTTGTGTTTCTGTTAATGGCAATCTCTTCAGGAGATGCGCCTGCAAGGCTGGCTAATTTTCTTCTTAACGGCTCGCGGCCTTTGTCAAGAATTTGCCACATATAGTAGGAGGGACCTTCATTGCACAGATGGTAATAGCGATCAACGGCATCTTGCACAACTTTAGGTTGTGGACTTACACCACCGTTGTTCAAATTCAAAATGTTGGGAGATACTGTGTAAGCTTGCGCCATGCGTTCCCACAAATCATCTTCTGCGGCTGCAGCCTCTGGAGAGAGCTTGTTTAATTCGACCAGCGCATCAGAAATATCTTCCGACATGGCTTTACTTAAAAGAGGAGTGAGCGACATAGCACCGGCTAGCCCCAGTGTTTTTTGAAAGAATGATCTGCGTGATGACATAGATTTATAATTAAAGTTTTAGGTTCCTTACGTCTTCTGGAGTATCAAGATCGATAGATCCATCGGGAAAATCAACTGCTTTTACAAGAGCGGAATTTTGTTCGATCATTTTTTTTGCCCCGTGTTCGTCATCAAGTTGCAAAAGCTGATCGAACATGGATCGGTGAAATAAAACCGGCACTCCCTTTCTATTAGAGTAAGCCGAAGCAACAATGGGAGATTTCGAATGCTTAAACTCTTCAATAATTTTTTTAAGATGAATTAAGGTGAGCAAAGGCTGATCACACACCAAAATCATAAGAGCATTTACTTCAGAATAATTATTTAAGACAAAATTGACTCCATGCTTGATCGAACTTCCCATTCCCTTTTCAGCGTGTTCATGGATCGTGATATGAATGGGCATCCCTTCAATTTCTTTTTTTATCTCCTCGTGATTGTAGCCAAGAACCACAACGATTTCATCAGCGCCAGCTTTTTGTGAACACCTTATTGCTTTGCGGATCAGTGTCTCTCCGCCAACTTCAATCAATTGCTTGGGTCGGCCCATCCGTGCCGAAGCACCCGCGGCCAGGACCACGGCAATCCATCTAAAATTTGCATTGTGCACGTTCACACACCGAAGCTAATCAATCGATGACAATAAGTTGCAGAAGTGTTTCTATTTTTGACCCCTTAATTAACAGAATGAGTTTAACAATTGAAGGCACGAAAGAAAGAATTGAACTGGCTGCTTGTGCTGAAATGATGTGTCAGTCAGAACCATGGATTACGTTAGGTCGTGATTTGAACGCATGCCGTGAAGCGATGGTGGGCGATTACAAAGAAGTGTACGTGGCCAGGCGCAACCGCGAACTTCTAGGATTCATTGTGTTACAAATGAAAGGTGCTTTTGCCGGATATATTCAGAGTGTTTGCATTTTGCCTGATGCGCAAGGTGCGGGCATTGGATCTTCATTGATTCGATTTGCTGAAGAACGGATTTTTAAAGTCTCGCCCAATGTTTTTTTGATGGTTCCCTCATTCAATGAAAATGCGGCTCAACTTTATTTTAACATGGGCTACGAAAAAGTAGGCCTTCTTAAAAATTATTCAATCGATGGGCACGATGAAATTTTGCTTCGCAAGACCATTGCCTCTTGGAAATCGTTTTCAACGCTGCTGAACTGATCTGCTGAATGAATTCTTTTGCTTTTGTATTTGATATGGATGGCGTGATTGTAGACACCAATCCCTATCATAAAATTGCGCTTCGCGATTTTGCCAAAAAATATGGGTATGAACTCGGTGAGGAAGATTTGATAAAAAAGATTTACGGACGTACCAACAAAGAGTGGATTCCTAATCTTTTTGAACGCAACCTTTCCGCAGAAGAATTGGCGTTTTATGGTGAAGAAAAAGAGAAGATGTTTCGCGACTTGTACGAAAAAGATATCTCTGAGGTAAAAGGGTTAACACACTTTCTTCAGCAAGCCTTTGATCAACAAATTAAAATGGCGATCGGTACATCCGCACCGCGCAGCAATGTTGACTTTGTTTTGAAGCACACAGGTATTGAAAAATTCTTCCCAGTGATTTTAGATGAATCGCATGTTACTCATGGAAAGCCAAATCCAGAAATTTACATCAACTGTGCAGCAGCATTAAATTTTCATCCATCACAAGTGGTGGTGTTTGAAGATTCGTTGTCGGGTGTTGCCGCGGGTAAAGCAGCCGGTTGCCATGTGGTTGGTGTGGCAACAACTCACTCTGCCAGCGAACTTGGCACCAAAGTGGTGATCAAAAATTTTGAAGAGTTAAGTCCGATAGAAATTATTCAACTCCTCACGCAGTAAATCAATCTTCGTCAATAAATCGTTTGGTGATCGGCTGATAAGAATCGATCCGTCTGTCGCGCATGAATGGCCAATGCACCCGTACACTATCAGTACGGTCGAGATCAATTTCGGTAACGTTTACTTCCTCCTGATCATGCGATGCTTTGTAAAGTAAAGTTCCAAGTGGATTTGAAATAAACGAGCCGCCCCAAAATTTCATTGCGCCATTTTGCTCGAAGCCAACGCGGTTTACACTCACTACGTGAATTCCGTTAGCAACGGCATGACTTCGTTGAATGGTTTGCCAAGCTCCGTATTGTTCTGTATTAGTTGCTTCATCTTGTGAAGTGGCCCAGCCAATGGCCGTTGGATAAAATAAAATTTCAGCGCCCATTAGTGAAGTGATGCGCGCGGCCTCCGGATACCATTGATCCCAGCAGATTAA